>JAFZAM010000188.1 GCA_017557265.1 Oscillospiraceae bacterium
AGGACGTACCCGCGAGAGTCCTTCCTTGAATTTGCCATTCTGCTACCTCACTTTCTTTAAGTGAGAAGCAGCCTGTCTTATTCGCCCTGTTCCGAGGGCGTCGACAAGAAGATATTCGCAAAGCGCTGGCTCCGCGCATCCGGCAGCCGCGTCAACGAGATCCTGCTCTGGAAGTTCATCGACCGCTCCGCCGCCGCTCTCGACTGGCTCGTCGGCCTATCCGAGGGCCACGCGACCGCCGTCCTCTGCGAAAACAGACTCATAAATCCCGAGATCGGAGCCTTCCCCGGCGACTACTACCTGCTCCCGAAGGGCGACAAGTACGCCTCCCAGGGCGGCGAGCTGCTCTGCGAGATCCTCGAGGACGCGCTTACCCGCCTCGGCGGCAGGATATACGCGCCCGTGACCGCCGACTACCTCGAAAAGGACGCTTCCGGCCGCGTCGTGAGCTTCATCGCGACCGCCGCCGGCGGCGAGACCTGCCGCTTCATGGGCAGGAAGGCCGTCGTGCTCGCGGCCGGCGACTGCGGCGCCGACGAGGAGATGCTCGACCTGCTCAGCCCCGTCTCCCTGAAGGCCGGAAAGAACCTCTCGCTCAACACCGGCGACGGCCAGAAGATGGCCTACTGGGCCGGAGCCGAGCTCGACGGGCTCTACTGGGCGCCGAACTTCGGCTGCGAGGCCTACGGCCCCTACGCCTTCTTCTTCACCGCCGTCAACAAGGACGGCAGGCGCTTTTCAAACGAGGACACCTCCGAGGTCGCGAGGGCGCGCCACTGCATGAACCAGCGCGGCGGCGACTGCGCCTATACCATCTGCGACGACAAGTGGTTCGAGGAGCTGCAGGCGGCGCGCGGCGTCGCGGGCGGCCCCGCCATCATGCCCGAGCAGGGCCTTACGAAGGCCGAGATAGAGACCATGTTCGGCGAGAACATGTATAAGGCCGAGACGCTCGCCGGCCTCGCCATGAAGATAGGCGTCCCCGCCGACGAGCTGGAGGCCACCGCCGCCCGCGTCAACGAGCTCGCCGCCAAGGGCGAGGACGTCGACTACGGCAAGCGCCCCGAGCTTCTCACGACCATAGAAAAGGCGCCGTTTTACGCCTTCAAGTGGGGCCCGACGCTCCGCTGCACCTACGGCGGCGCCGTCGTGGACGAGGACATGAAGGTCAACGACCCCGACGACAGACCCATCCCCGGGCTCTACGCCGTCGGCGCGAATATGGGCGGCTTCTTCGCCGTCACGTATCCGTCCGCGCTCGCGGGCTCCGGCTTCGGCAGCGCGCTGACCTTCGGCATCGAGGCCGCAGAGGCCATAGCGAAGGAATAAGGCCATGACTAAATATCCCCACGTATTCTCGCCGATAGAGATACGCGGCGTGCTCTTCAAAAACAGACTCGAGCAGGCCCCTCCCGGCGCGCTCAACGGCGCCGACGAGCAGGGCTTCTGCACGGACAAGATCGTGCGCTCGTTCAAGCAGTTCGCGCGCGGCGGCATAGCCATCTGCACCGTCGGCAACTGCTCGATAGACCATAACGAGGCCTGCGACGAGCCGCAGCAGCTCGTATTGAGCGACCCCGCGTGCGTTTTGAAATTAAAGCCCTTCGCCCGCATGTGCGAGGCCTTCGGCTGCCACGGCTCGCTGGAGCTGACGCACCCCGGCATGTTCTGCCTATACGACATGAGCGGGCACCCCGCCTACAGCGCCTCCAGCTTCGTCTATACCGCCGAGGAGGTCAAGGCGCGCTCGGCCGGGCGCGAGCCCGTCCCGACGATAGAAATGACCAAAGAGCACATCCGCGCGACGATAGACAAGTTCGCGCGCGCGGCGCTCTTCTGCAAGCAGGCCGGGATGAAGATGTGCATGATACACGGCGCGCACGGCAACCTCCCCGCGCAGTTTTTCTCCACGCGGTATAACCACCGCACCGACGAGTATGGCGGAAGCCTCGAGAACAGGGCGCGCTTCGCCATCGAGCTGCTCGACGCCGTCCGCGCCGCGGTCGGGGAGAAGTTCGTCATCGAGTACCGCATCAGCGCGGAGGAGTTCCACCCGCTCGGCACGCACTTCGACGAGACGCTCAAGTTCATCGAGCTCATCAAGGACAAGGTGGATATCCTCCACGTTTCCGCGGGGCTGCACGACGTCGTCGGCGAGAACCACTACATGCGCTATCTCTATCAGAACTACACCATGGAGCAGGCCTATAACGTCCACTTCGCGGCGGATATCAAAAAGGCCTTCCCCGACCTCATAGTCTCGACAGTCGGCTCGATAAAGGACGTCGCCATGGCGGAGGAGATCCTGGCCGCCGGAAAGGCCGACTTCGTCGCCATGATGCGGCCGCTCCACGCCGACTTCGAGATGGCGCGCAAGTACGCCGAGGGCAGGGAGTGGGAGCATACGCCCTGCCTGCGCTGCTCCTGCGGCAATTCCCGCTCGCGCGACAACATGTGCGCCGTCAACCCCATGTGGGGCAAGTACGAGGAGTACCCCGACGGCGTGCTGCCGCCGTCGCCGACTAAGCGCAAGGTCGCCGTCATAGGCGCGGGGCCCGCCGGCATCGAGGCCGTCAAGTGGCTCGTCCAGCGCGGGCACGACGTCACGCTCTATGAAAAGGAGAGCGTCGTCGGCGGCACGGTCCGCAAGGCCGTGTCCGCGCCGTTCAAGCGCGACCTGCGCGACTACCTCGCCTATATGGAGGAGTACGTAAAGCACGTCGGCGCGCGCGTCCTGCTCGGCACGGAGGCGACGCCCGAGCGCCTTGCGGAGCTGCGCGCGGAGCTGGGGCTGGACAAG
>JAFZAM010000016.1 GCA_017557265.1 Oscillospiraceae bacterium
CGTCCGGCACGGCCGTCGGCTTCACGGTCGGCGCCGGAGCCTGGGTCGGCTCCGGAGAGGGCTCGGGCGTCGGCTTGACGAATATACTTGCGCATCCTGCGAGCGAAACGAGCAGGACGGCGGCGATCAGAAAAGCAATATTACGCTTCACGGATTATCCCTCCGAATAAATAATAATAAAACTATGAGTATTTTACCAAGTTTATGCCGCTTCGTCAAGATTCGCGCCGTTTCGCGGCGCGCCGTTTTCCGCTGGACATTTGCGGGGAAAGCTGTTATTATACGTTAGGTCGGGCAGGGCCCGACTCCGACCGGGTGTAGCGCAGTTGGTAGCGCGGGTGCTTTGGGAGCATCAGGCCGTGGGTTCGAATCCCGCCACTCGGACCAAATAACGGGTCGTCCCTTTCGGGGCGGCCCGTTATTTCTTTCAAGCCGCGGCGGCGATTCTTTGCAGAAAGGCCCATCCCGGGCTTCTTGTTGCGTTTAATGTCGCCGTATCGTATAATCGTTCTGTACGGGTTTGAAAAAGGGGGCGTCAAAATGCGCGAAGTCGAAACGGAATACTTTGACCTCTACAAAAGAATAGACTCAATCTGCAGGGATATGTTCCGAAACGAACATTTATATAAAGAAAACGGAGAGGAAGTTTTCGGCGTAGGCGCATACATAGCATGCCTTGAGGTAAAAAAGCGCTCTTACGGGAATGTCGCATACCCTCAGATCGATGATTCACTGCGGTTGCTGAAAAACCTTCGCCATATCAGAAATCAGATATCTCACGACGCTTCTTCCGACTGTGATGAAGGATCCTTGGCTCAACTGGACCGGTTTTACCGCTCCCTTCTGGAACGGACCGATATCCTCTCCGCCATATACCGTTCCGAAAGGCAGAGAGCCGCGTCCCGCGCCGCTGCACGGCGCGCAGCGCAGCCGAGGGTCGCCGTCAACTCCCCGCAGTCTGCCGCCCGTGCCCTACAGAAGGCAAACCCCGCGCCCAAGCGCAAAAGCGGACTTTGGGTACTGATAGCGTTGGGCGGCGCGGTCGCTCTGTTTTTGATCTATCTGGTTGTTCGGACATTTTTACTATGAATCAATAACAAAAAAAGCAGACCGGATATCCGGTCTGCTTTTTTATCAGCCCTTTTTCTTGAATATGCCGCGGAGGCCCTTCGGCTTTTCTTCGGAAGGCGCCTTTTTCTTTTTCGCCTTCTTGTCGTCGATGAGGGTGTATTTATAGACCTTCTGCGTTTTCTTCTCGTTCAACTCTGCATCTCCTCGATATGATACACGTAATCGAGGGTCGAGAGCGCCTCGATTATCTCCTTGTGGGTCTTATACTTCTTCAGCTCGCCGCTGCTTATCGAGACGGCGATTGAATACACGCTCAGGCCGGAATTGGCGTAGGCCGGGTTGAGCTCGATGTCGTCTATGGTGAGGCCGAGCTCGCGTATGGTCGTGACGAAGCTCTGCAGATAGGAGCTGCTCTTGAGCTCAAGATGGAGCTCAAAATGGTTCGAGCGGTCCTTGAGGTATTTTTCGAGCGCCGGAAAGAGGCTCAGGCACGCTATCACCGCCGCGAAGGAGATGATCGTAACCGTATAGTACCCCGCGCCGGAGGTCAGGCCGATGACGCCCGTCGCCCAGAGCGCGACCGAGGTCGTCAGGCCCTTTATCTGGTTGCGCGAGGAAAACAGCACGGAGTTTTGCGCGATGATGGCGATGGCGACGACCGCCGCCGCCGAGAAGATGTGCACCCCGCCCGTCGATTCGCCGAGGAACAGCTCCAGCATCATCGCTATCGTCGAGGCGACGGCGACGAGGATGAACGTCCTCAGGCCGGCCGAGTGGCGCTTCGTCGCTCGCTCGGAGCCGATCACCAGGCCTATGACGAGCGAGAGGATTATCCTCAGTATGACCGACGCCCACGTAAGCTGCGCCGACCACTCCCCGAGGAGCCTTGCGAGCGGATCTCTGATTTCAGTTAACATAATATCATCGTCTCCTGTTCCTTGCGAATGCGCGAGGGCTGTTCATGGCCTCGTAGTGCTCCTGCGCGGCGTTCGTGAACGCCTGCTCGTTCTCGTCTATCTCGCGCTGCGGCAGCTCCTCCTGGATGCG
This sequence comes from Oscillospiraceae bacterium, assembly GCA_017557265.1. Lineage (GTDB taxonomy): Bacteria > Bacillota > Clostridia > Oscillospirales > Oscillospiraceae > RGIG7949. Next base: position 2,119 of record JAFZAM010000016.1, read on the forward strand.
CCGTATGCGCTCGATGAGCATCTCGAGCTCGGACTTGGGCTCGCCGCCGGGCTTTTCCGGCTCGACGGGGACGAGCTCCTCTATATTCTCCGAATACGAGCCGGACAGGCGCAGCGCGAGCTTGCCGCACGCGGGGCCTATGAGCTCGTAGAGCACGCTGGAGGCGAGGATTATCGTATGCAGGGCGCCGCCCATCTCGCCGCCGAGCGTCCTCGCGCCGAGCTCGGCGAGGCCTATGGCTATGCCGGCCGCCGGGATGAGGGCGAGGCCGAGATGGTTGCGGACCTTCGGGGGCTTCCCCGTTATGCTGCAGCCGGCGAACGCGCCGAGATATTTGCCCGCGATGCGGACGACGAAATAGAGGACGCCGACGAGCAGCAGCGGCGTCGCGCCTATGGCGCCGGATGGGTTCAAGAGCGCGCCGAGGTCGAACGACGTCCCGGAGCGCACGAAAAAGAGCAGCAGTATCGGCGGGCTGAAGTAGTTGACCTGCTTGAAGAGCTTGTCGTCCTCCGCGACGTTGCGGTACACCGTCCCCATGGCCATGCAGCCGAGGAGCGGCGAGACGTCGAGCGCGGCGCATATCCCGCAAAACGCGAAGAGCAGCGCGATGACGATGATGAGGCGGTTGTCCGTCGTGCGTTTTTTATGTATGAGCGCCTTCATGAGAAGGCCGAAGACCCCGCCGAGGACGAGCATGGCGAGCGTCTTGAGTATGGGCAGGACTATGCTGCCCGCGTCGGGCGCGCCGCCCGAGAGCGAGGCGAGCGCGAGCGAGACGGCCGCGGAATAGAGCAGCAGCCCGAGCACATTGTCGAGCGCGACGACCTGCAGCAGCGTATCGACGAAGTCGCCCTTCGAGCCGGTCTGCCGTATGGTCATGACCGTCGAGGCCGGCGCCGTCGCCGCGGCGAGCGCCGCGAGGACCACGCTGAAGACGAAGCTCAGCCGCAGGACGAAGAAGAGCACGCAGAAGACGGCGACCGAGGCGGCGAGCGCCTCGAGCAGCGTTATGACGACGACCTTCGGGCCGTTTTTCTTCAGCGAATCGAGCCGCAGATACTCGCCCGTGCTGAACGCGATGAAGGCGAGCGCGATGTCCGAGAGGAACTGCGTCCCCTGCCGGACGGATTCCGGGACGAGGTCAAGGCAGAAGGGGCCGATGATGATGCCCGCGACGACGTAGGCCGTCACGTTCGGCAGATGCAGCAGCTTCGTCACTCTCGTCATGAGAAAGCCCGCCAGCAGCATTATGGCGACGGAGATGATGATCGGCGTCAGTCCGTCGGCGGGGAGCACGCTCCCGTAGAGCCCGCGGAGCATAGACGTCGCCTCCTTCCCCGCCGCCCGCTGAGCGGGCCCGGCTCTTTAATGATTTACAATCATACCACCGCGGTCAGCCGCATGCAACCTCTTTTTTACAGTTTGGAGGGCCTTTCGGCGCGAAAAAGCTTGCGGACGGCTCTGCGCGGGGTGTAAAATACGAAATATGTTCAGTCGGAAGTCAGTTAAGGAGTGATCGTCAACGCAGCGGTCAAAGGTCGCCGTCGCGATCTGCGGCGGATATGAAAGCGAAAAGGTCTACCGCGCCGTATCGGGCGCGATCGCCGCGCTGGGCGGCATAGAGCGCTTCGTCTCCCCCTCCGAGCGCATCCTCGTAAAGCCGAATCTGCTCTACCCCTCCGAGTCGGAGCGCGTCATAACGACGCACCCCGCCGTCATCAGCGCCGTGCTCCGCCTGCTGAGCGAG
>JAFZAM010000189.1 GCA_017557265.1 Oscillospiraceae bacterium
AGCGGGCTTCTTCGAGATATTCTTTCTGCATATCGGTCTTCCTTCCTTATCATTCATGCCTCAAGGGCGTTTTTATGGATTTATCATAGCACGGCGCCGGCCGGGATTCAACGAAAAAGCGCGGAGCTCCGGGCGAGCTCCGCGCTTTATATGACGCTCAGTTTTTGTGGTAGAGCTTTTTGGTCTGATATTTCGGCTCGCAGGTGAGGTTGGCGCCGAGCTTGCGGAAGGTCCCCTCGTCTACCTGCGAGAGCAGGACCGTCGAGTGTATCTCCGTCCCGCGCAGGTTCTGGAGCTGGTCGAGCGCCTTTTGCGCGAGGGGGTTCGTCGTCGCGCTGACGGCGAGGGCAATGAGCACCTCGTCCGTGTGCAGCCTCGGGTTGTTGCCGCCGAGGTGCTTGACCTTGAGGGTCTGTATGGGCTCGATGACGCTCGGCGGGAGGAGATGTATCTCGTCGGGTATCTCCGCGAGGGTCTTGAGGGCGTTTAAGAGCAGCGCAGAGGACGCGCCGAGCAGCTGCGAGGTCTTGCCCGTTATGACGCGCCCGTCGCAGAGCTCCATCGCGGCGGCGGGCTCGCCCGTCTCCTGCTCCTTGGCGAGCGCCGCGCCGACGCACTTGCGGTCGGAAACGCTCAGGCCCGCGTTCATCATGAGCATCTCGTTCTTGCGGACGACGCTCTCGTCGAGATTGCCCTTTCTGTGGGCGCAGAGCGCGTCGTAGTAGCGGCGGACGATCTCGCGCCCCGCCGCGCCGACGACGACGGCGTCGTCGGTAATGCAGTAGCCCGCCATGTTGACGCCCATGTCCGTCGGGGACTTGTAGGGCGACTCGCCGAGTATCTTGTCGAACATCGTCTTGAGGACGGGGAATATCTCGACGTCGCGGTTGTAGTTGACGGCGGTCTCGCCGTAGGCCTCGAGGTGGAAGGGGTCTATCATGTTGACGTCGTCGAGGTCGCTCGTCGCCGCTTCATAGGCGACGTTGACGGCGTGCTTTAGCGGGAGGTTCCAGATGGGGAAGGTCTCGTACTTGGCGTAGCCGGCGCGTATGCCGCGCTTGTGGTCGTGGTACATCTGCGAAAGGCAGGTCGCCATCTTGCCGGAGCCGGGGCCCGGCGCCGTCACGACGACGAGCGGGCGGGTCGTCTCTATGTAGTCGTTCCTGCCGAAGCCGTCCTCGCTGAGGATGTTCTGCACGTCGTAGGGGTAGCCGGGTATGGAGTAGTGCCGCCAGACCTTCTCGCCGAGATTTTCGAGCTTGTGCAGGAAGGCCTCCGCGTTCCGATGCGGCTGGTAGCGGGTCATGACGACGCCGCCGACGTAGAGCCCGTTGGCGCGGAAGGCGTCTATCAGGCGCAGCAGGTCGAGGTCGTAGGTTATGCCGAGGTCGCCGCGTACCTTGTTCTTCTCGATGTCGTCGGAGTTGATGACCATGATGATCTCGGCGCGGTCGCTGAGCGTCTTGAGCATGCGCACCTTGCTGTCGGGCATGAAGCCCGGCAGGACGCGGGAGGCATGGTTGTCGTCGAAGAGCTTGCCGCCGAATTCGAGGTAGAGCTTGCCGCCGAACAGGTCTATGCGCTCGCGGATGCGCTCCGACTGCAGACGCAGGTATTTGTCGTTGTCAAAACCCAGCTCCATTGTCTTTTCTCCTTCTTTTGACGTGAGTTTACTGCGCTCTCTGGCTGAGGTAGGCGTTTATAAAGCCGTCTATGTCGCCGTCCATGACGGCGTTGATGTTGCCGTTTTCATAGCCCGTGCGGGCGTCCTTTACGAGCGTGTAGGGCATGAAGACGTAGCTGCGAATGGCGCTGCCGAAGTCTATCTTCATCTGCACGCCCTTGATGTCGCTTATCTTTTCAAGGTGCTCGCGCTCCTTTATCTCGGCGAGCTTCGCGCGGAGCATGTCCTTGCAGTTTTCAAGGTTCTGGAAGTGGCTGCGCTCGACCTGCGAGGAGACGACTATGCCCGTCGGTATGTGCGTCAGGCGCACGGCCGAGGAGGTCTTGTTGACCTTCTGCCCGCCCGCGCCGGAGGAGCGGTAGACGTCCATCTTTATATCCTCGTCGCGCAGCTCTATCTCGCTCGTGTCGGTTATCTCCGGCATGACCTCGACGGCGGCGAAGCTCGTCTGCCTGCGGCCGGAGGCGTCGAACGGCGAGATGCGCACGAGCCTGTGCACGCCGTTTTCGCTCTTTAAAAAGCCGTAGGCGTTGTCGCCGGTTATGGAGATCGTCGCGCTCTTGATGCCCGCGCCGTCCCCGTCGAGCCAGTCGAGCAGCTTGACGGCGTAGCCGTGGCGCTCGCCCCAGCGGGTATACATGCGGTAGAGCATGCTGGCCCAGTCCTGCGCCTCGGTGCCGCCCGCGCCGGGGTGGAAGGAGAGGATGGCGTTGCAGGAGTCGTACTCGCCGGAGAGCAGGGCCGTCAGCCTCGCCGTTTCGAGCTTCGTCTCGAAGTCCGCGAGCTCCTCGGTCAGCTCCGGCAGTATGCCGGAGTCGTTTTCCTCGACGGCCATCTCCAGCAGCGTGGAGATATCGTCGAACTTGCCCTGCAGCTTTTCGTAGGTCTCGCAGCGGGCCGTGAGCTTTTTGAGCCGCTGCTGGACAGCCTGCGAGCGGGCGAGGTCGTTCCAGAAGCCCTCCTTGGAGCTCTCGGCCTCGAGCTCGGCGATCTCGGCGCGCGCTTCGTCGGTCTTGAGCGCGCCGCGCACCGTCTCGAGCACGGGCGCGAGCTCGTGCAGGCGGAACTTTATCTCGTCGAATTTGATGACAGAATCCATGTTTTACCTCATTTTCTCAGCTTGGAGCCGCCCTTGTAGTTTTTCAGTATGCCCGTGTCTATCGAGGTGCTCCGCCTCGCCCTGCGGCGCTCGCGCGCGAGGGCGAGCCGTATGAGCTCGTCGAGCAGCTCCGGGTATTTCATGCCGGCCGGCTCGAAGAGATAGAAGGCGAGCGAGCCGGGTATGGTGTTTATCTCGTTGACGAAGACCTCGTCCCCGTCGAGCAGAAAGTCCACGCGCGCCACGCCCTCGCAGCCGAGCGCGGAAAACGCCGCGACGGCGTATGCGCGTATCTTCTCGCGCAGCTCCGGGGATATCGGCGCCGGGATGAGGCGCTTGGCGCCGCTCATGCCCTTGCCGCCCTTGCCGCCGGAGACGTATTTATCCTCGTAGGAGAGTATATCGCCGCCGCTGACGGGCTCCTCGCACTCGGAGGCGCGCGCCTCGTCGGCGTTTCCGAGGACGGCGCAGTTTATCTCCCGCGGGTCGACGAGCGCCTTCTCGACGAGCGCCGCGTCGG
>JAFZAM010000190.1 GCA_017557265.1 Oscillospiraceae bacterium
CCAGCCCTCGAGCCGCACGTTGAACGACAGATAGATGACGACGGCCGTCGTCAGTATGCCGATGGCGAGCCAGGGCTTGAACTTGCCCCAGCGGGTGCGCGTGCGCTCGATGATGTTGCCCATGATCGGGTCGTTGAGCGCGTCGAAGACGCGGGCGGCGACCATGATGCCGGTTATGGCGGTGAGCTGGGCGGCCGTGAGCTTGTGCGTGAAGAGCACGAACGTCAGCAGATAGCTCGTGAAGAGGTTGTACATCATATCTCTGCCGACGGTGCCTATGGGGAACATGAAGAGGTTTTTCCTGACGATCTTCTTATCTTCCATAAGGTCAACTCCCGTCCTGTCTTTATTGTGGGGTACGTTCTGATTTTACCATCGGCGCGCCGCTTTTACAAGGGCAGAATGCCTTTGACAAGCGGGAAGAAAGTCCGATATAATAAAAGCGTGAGAAAAAGCCATGAGAGGTGGTCGAGCCCATGATACGCGAGCTCTCCTCCGGGCGCCCGGCCTTCGCGCTGGAGACCGAGCGCACGACCTACGCCTTCCGCATGCTGCCCACGGGGCAGCCCGAGCAGCTCTATTTCGGAAAGAAGATAACGCTCCCCGACGAGACGGCGCTCGACGCGCTGACGGAAAAGCGCGCCTTCGCCCCGGGCAATTCAATAAGCTACGACGCGGAGCATCCCGAGCTCTCGCTCGAGGACGTCCGTCTGGAATTTTCCGCCCCCGGCAAGGGCGACCTGCGCGAGCCGATGCTCGAGACGGTCTGCTCCGGCGGCGTGCGCACGGGCGATTTCGTCTATCTGAGCCACGCCGTCGACTCCGAGCAGCCGCCGCAGAGCCCGCTGCCCGGGAGCTGCGCGGAAAATGCCGAGCACCTGCGCGTGACCTACCGCGACGGCGCCTCCGGCCTCGAGCTCGAGACGCACTACTACGTCTACGCCGACTGCGACTGCGTCTCCCGCAGGTGCGTCCTGAAAAACGGCTCGGACGCGCCCGTCGAGATAGAGCGCCTGCTCTCGGCGCAGCTCGACCTGCCGCGCGTCGGCCTCGCGGTCACGAGCTTTCGCGGCGCGTGGGCGCGCGAGATGGAGAAGTTCACCGTCGCGCTCCTCGCGGGAAAATACACCGTCGAATCCCGCGGCGGCTCCTCCTCGAGCCGCTGCAACCCCTTCTTCATCGTCCACGATCCCGCCGCGACGGAGGAGGCCGGGGACTGCTGGGGCTTCAACCTCATATACAGCGGCGATCATTATTCCGCCGTCGAGGCGGGCGTCTTCGGCAAGACGCGCGTCGTCACGGGCATACAGCCGCAGGGCTTCCGCTGGCTGCTCGAGCCGGGCGGGAGCTTCGAAACTCCGGAGGCCGTCATGAGCTACGCCTGCGACGGCTTTTCGGGCCTGAGCCGCAATATGCATTTTTTCGTGCGGGAGCACGTCGTCCGGGGGAGATGGAAGAATAAGGCCCGGCCGGTGCTGCTCAACAGCTGGGAGGCCTGCTATTTCAACATCTCCGAGAGCGGCCTCGTATCCCTCGCGAAAGCCGGGCGCGACGTCGGGATCGAGCTCTTCGTCATGGACGACGGCTGGTTCGGCGAGCGCAGCGACGACACGCGCTCCCTCGGCGACTGGGAGCCGAACAAAAAGAAGCTGCCGGGCGGCCTCGCCGGGCTCGCCCGCAAGATAAAGGCGCTCGGCATGGGGTTCGGGATATGGGTCGAGCCCGAGATGGTCAGCGTCAACAGCCGCCTCTACGAGTCGCACCCCGACTGGGCTATGGCGATACCGGGCAGGGCGCACAGCGAGGGCCGCAATCAGCGGCTGCTCGACCTCGCGAACCCCGCCGTGCAGGACTTTCTCATAGAGAAGATGACGGAGGTCTTCTCCTCGGCGGAGATAAGCTACGTCAAATGGGACTTCAACCGCAATTTCTCCGACGTCTTTTCGCCGTACCTCCCCGCGGAGCGGCAGGGCGAGACCGCCCACAGGTACGTCCTCGGGCTCTACCGCGTCATGGCCGCGCTGACGGAGCGCTTCCCGGATATCCTCTTCGAGGGCTGCGCCTCCGGCGGCAACCGCTTCGACCTCGGCGTCCTGAGCTACTTCCCGCAGATATGGGCCAGCGACGACACGGACGCCATAGAGCGCGCGGACATCCAGGAGGGGTACAGCTACGGCTATCCGCAGAGCGTCGTCGGCGCGCACGTCTCCTCCTGCCCGAACCACCAGACCCTGCGCGACACGCCGCTCGAGACGCGCTTCAACGTCGCCGCCTTCGGGCTTCTCGGCTACGAATACGACATACGCGACCTCTCCCCCGCCCTGCGCGGGCGGCTGAAGGAGCAGATAGAGACCTATAAGAAATGGCGCGACGTCCTGCAGTTCGGGCGGTTTTACCGCGTGCGCGGCGGGAACGAGCGCGAGTGGTGCTGCGTCTCCGCGGACGGAAAGCGCGCCGTCGGTCTCACGCTGAGGACGCTCGCGAGGCCCAACGACCCGCACGGCGTCTTCTTCGCGCGCGGCCTCGACGAAGATACGGTCTACCGCTTTTACAACGTCCCGCGCCCCGTCGACGTCAAGCGCTTCGGCACGCTGATAAACGCCGTCGCGCCGATACACGTCAGGCAGGATTCCATCGTCCACGACATAGTCGCGAAGGTCGTGAAGATGCCCGGCGAGACGGAGGACGCGAAGGTCTCCGGCGCGCTGCTGATGAACGCGGGGATGGAGCTCGCCCCGGCCTTCGCCGCGACGGGCTTCGACGAACGCGTCCGCTTCTATCCCGACTTCGCCTCGCGGCTCTACTTCATGGAGGCCGTAGAGGAATAACAAAAACGACGAAACGCCGTC
>JAFZAM010000191.1 GCA_017557265.1 Oscillospiraceae bacterium
ACCGCATGTTCGCATCGGGGCTCGTCGCCGAGACGGAGGCGCTGCTCGCCGCCGGCGTCGACGAAAAGGCTACCTCGATGCAGGCCATAGGCTACAAGGAGCTCGTCCCCGCGCTGCGCGGCGAGACGACGCTCGAGACGGCGCGCGAGGACATAAAGCGCGCCTCCCGCCGCTACGCCAAGCGCCAGCTCTCGTGGCTGCGCGGGGCGGCGGACGTCAAATGGATAGTCTGGGAAAAAGCCCCCGACTTCGAGCGCGCGGAGCGTATTTCGACAGAGTTCGCGCGCGATGGAGGTATAATGTAAGTATCCATATTTCAGAAAGGGATGCTTACTTATGCTCAAGACCGCGATCAATATCCAGGACGTGTTCCTCAACGGCGCAAGACGCGACCGCACGCCGATAACCATGTTCCTCATGAACGGCTTTCAGATGCGCGGGACCGTCTCCGCCTTCGACAGCTTCACCGTCGTCCTCGAATCCGACGGGAAGCAGCAGCTTGTCTACAAGCACGCTATATCGACGATGATCCCCGCCCGGCCCGTGGAGCTGAGGGAGGAATAGACCCCGCCAAGGAGGCGAGCGCTTGAAAAAGACGAACCTGATCATGAGAATAGTCCCCATCGCCGTATTCGCCGCGATAGTCGTATACCTCGCGGTGTATATAATACGCGCGGTGGACGACCCGTTCAGTACGGCGACCGCGACGCTCTACACCGTCTACGACAGCGTCGAGACGCGCGGCGTCGTCGTGCGCGAGGAGGAGTGCATCATCTATCCCGGCGGCATGGTCAGCATCTCGGCCGAGGACGGCTCCCGCGTCGCCGCGGGCGGCGAGATAGCGGCCGTCTACTCCTCCGAGGAGGACATCCGCAAGGCCGAGCGCGCCGCCTTCCTCGCCTCGCAGGCGGAATACCTCGACGCGCTCGCGGCCGGCCGCGAGGCGGACAACCCCATCGACTACGACGCGAAGATAAAGTCCCTCGTCAGGACGCTCCGCGCCAAGCTCGAGACGCGAAGCTCCGTCTCCGACACGGCGCTCGAGCTGCAGACCCTCGCCTTCAACTCCGGCGCCAACGCCAGCATCGAGGACCAGCTCGCCGCGCTCAACTCCGAGCTCGAGAGCATAGGCAACCCCTCGTCGCTGCGCATGACGACGATATTCGCCGGCCGCTCCGGCATATTCCAGTCCGCCGTCGACGGGTGGGAGTCGCTCACGCCCGAATACGCGGCGACGCTCGGCGTCGCTCAGCTCGATTCCCTCGTCAAGGAGACCCGCACCGCCCCCGATTCGGCGGTCGGCAAGCTCATATACGGGGAGAAGTGGTACTTCCTGACGCTCGCCGACGCCTCCGAGGTCGACGCCTACGCCAAGGGCGACTACGTCAGCGTCTCCTTCGGGCACTGGATGTCCGAGCCCGTCAGAATGAAGATAGAGTCCAAGTCCGAGCCCTCGGACGGGCGCGTCGCGCTCTGGCTCTCCTGCACGCGCGCGCTCGCGGACGCCTCCGTCCTGCGCGTGCAGAGCGCGGACATCATCCGCAGCTCCTACGACGGCATCCGCGTCCCGCGCAGGGCGCTGCACACCGACGGCAAGGAGGACTTCGTCTACGTCCTGACCGGCCTGCATGCCGAGCGCAAGACCGTCACGATCCTGCTCGACGCTGGCGACTTCTACATAATCCGCTCCGAGGTCGGGCGCGTCGACGCGGTCCACGCGGGCGACACGATAATCGTGACCGGCAAGGGGCTCTACGACGGAAAGGTCGTGAAGTGATGACGATAGCCGATAACGTCCGCGCCGTCCGCGAAAAGATGGCGGCCGCCGCCGCGAGGGCGGGCGTCGACGAAAAGAGCGTCCTGCTCGTCGCCGCGACGAAGACAAATCCCGCCGAGCGCGTCCGCGAGGCGATAGCCGCGGGGGTGGACGTTTGCGGGGAAAACCGCGTCCAGGAGATGCTCGAAAAGCTCGGGCAGGGCGCCTACGAGGGCGCGCCGCTCCACTTCATAGGGCAGCTGCAGCGCAACAAGGTCAAATACGTCGTCGGGGCCGTCGACCTCATCCAGTCCGTCGGCTCGCGCGAGCTCCTTTCCGACATAGCCGCGCGCGCGGCGAAGGTCGGCGTCACGCAGGACGTGCTCATCGAGATAAACGTCGGGCGCGAGGAGTCCAAGGGCGGCGTTTTGCCCGAGGAGCTCGACGAGCTCGCCGCCTTCGCGGGAGGGCTCGGCTCCGTTCGCATACGCGGGCTCATGGCCATCCCGCCGATAACCGAAAAAACGACTTATTTCGAGCAAATGTTCAATTTTTTTGTTGACATAAAACAAAAAAGATACGATAATGTTTCTATGGACTTTCTGTCCATGGGAATGAGCGCGGATTTCCCGGCCGCGATAGAGTGCGGGGCCAACATGGTCCGCGTCGGGTCGGCGATATTCGGCCCGAGAAGCTGAAAAAGAAGACAAAAAAGACGATATATATAAAGGAGCAGGGATCATGGGACTTTTGGACGAACTCAAGCGCCTGGCGAAGCCTTACGATGACGACGACGATTACGAAAACTTCACCCCGAAGGCCGCGGAGACCGCGTCGGCCTCGCCGAGAGGCGGCTCGACTCCCATCCGCAGCGTCCCCGTCGAGGACAAGAACAAGGTCGTGAACATCCACGCGACCGCGCAGCTGCAGGTAGTTCTCGTAAAGCCCGAGCGCTTCGAGAACTCCGCCGAGATCGCCGACCACCTCCGCGACAAGAGGACGGTCGTCCTCAACCTCGAGAGCACCAACAAGGACGTCGCCCGCCGCGTGCTGGACTTCCTCTCCGGCGTCGCCTACGCGCAGGACGGCAAGATAAAGAAGGTCGCCGTGTCCACCTATATCATAACCCCGTACAACGTCGACATCCTCGGCGATCTCATCGACGAGCTTGAAAACAACGGGCTCTACTTCTGATAAGGGGGCGACGACATGCTTTCTCCGCAGGATATAGCCGCTCAGGCCTTCCAGAAGGCCGTCTTCGGCGGATACGACATGGCCTCCGTGGACGAGTTTCTCGACCAGGTGCAGGAGGACTATTCCGCCCTGTATAAGGAAAACGCCATCCTCAAAAACAAGCTGAAGGTCCTCGTCGAGAAGGTCGAGGAGTACCGCAGCACAGAGGATTCCATGCGCGTGGCTCTCATCACGGCGCAGAAGATGAGCAAGGAGATGACCGACGAGGCCGAGACCAAGGCCAAGGCCATCGTCGAGGACGCCGAGGGCGAGGCCCGCAGGCGCGTCGAGGAGCTCAGGCTCGGGACGCGCGACGAGGAGCTCAAGCTCGAGAAGGCGAAGGCGAAGACCGCCGAGTTCATCAATGAGGTCAGCGAGAAGTTCCGCGCCCACATCGGCCTGCTCGCCTCGATAGACGTCGAGCCCGCCCCCGCCCCCGCCGAGCCGGAGGCGCCCGCCGAGCCTCCCGTCGACACCGTCGAGGAGACGGCCAAGAGCATCGAGGACTCCCTCGCCCGCATCCTCTCCGACGAGAAGCCGGCCGTCGATCTGTCCGACACGAAGCCCGTCGTCCTCGATCCCGAGAGCGGCAGGTTCAAGGATCTGCAGTTCGGCTCGAACTACGACAAATAAAGCAGATATTAAAGAGGCCGGGCCGAGGCCCGGTCTCTTTATTAAATAAACCGGCATTAAATAAACAGACCGGCGGCTCCGGCCGCCGCGCAAAGGAAGGTCATTATGGATTACAACGCCACGCTGAATCTTCCCAAGACTGAGTTCCCCATGCGTGCCGGACTTCCCAAGCGGGAGCCCGGCATGCTGGAGCAGTGGCGGGAGAAGGACATATACGGCGGCATGCTCGCGCGCAACGAGGGCAAGCCCAATTTCGTCCTGCACGACGGCCCCCCGTTCTCCAACGGCTATATCCACATGGGCCACGCGCTCAACAAGCTGCTCAAGGACTTCATCATCCGCTCCAAGTCCATGAGCGGCTACCGCACGCCGTTCCGCCCCGGCTGGGACAACCACGGCATGCCCATCGAGTCCGCCATCATAAAGAAGAACAAGCTCGACCGCAAGAAGATGAGCGTGCCGGAGTTCCGCAACGCGTGCCGCGACTTCGCGGAGGACTTCGTTAACAAGCAGCGCGAGCAGTTCATGCGCCTCGGCGTCCTCGCCGAGTGGGACAGGCCCTACGTGACCATGGACCCGAAGTTCGAGGGCGTGGAGGTCCGCGTCTTCGGCGAGATGTACAAGAAGGGCTACATCTACAAGGGCAAGAAGCCCGTCTACTGGTGCCCGCACGACGAGACGGCGCTGGCCGAGGCCGAGATAGAGTACGCCGACGACAAGTGCCGCAGCATCTACGTCAAGTTCGCCGTCGCGGACGATCACGGCCTGCTCGCGGACAAGTGCGACCTCTCCAAGACCTACTTCGTCATCTGGACGACGACCACGTGGACCATACCCGGCAACCTCGCGATATGCCTCAACGCCGACTTCACCTACGTCCTGCTCAAATGCGGAGACGAGACCTACATCGTCGCCGAGGACCTCGCCGAGTCCGTCATAAAGGCCGCCGGACTTGAGAATACCGAGGTCATATACAAGCTCCGCGGCCGCGACATGGAGCTCATGACCGCGCGCCATCCGCTCTATCCGCGCGAGAGCGTCGTCATCCTCGGCGACCACGTCACGCTCGAGGCCGGCACCGGCTGCGTCCACACCGCGCCGGGACACGGCATGGAGGACTACGCCGTCTGCCGCAAGTACGACAGCGAGGGCAAGACGGACATCGGCGTCCTCGTCCCCGTCGACGAACACGGCTTCATGACCGAGGAGTCCGGCCCCTTCGCCGGACTGCGCTACGATCAGGCCAACGACGCCATCTTCGCCGCCCTGCAGGAGTGCGGCGCGCTGCTCGCCTCGCAGGAGATACTCCACCAGTACCCCCACTGCTGGCGCTGCAAGCAGCCCATCATCTACAGGGCGACCGACCAGTGGTTCTGCTCGGTCGAGGCGTTTCGCAAGGCCGCGCTCGACGCCGCCAAGGACGTCAGCTGGACGCCCGACTGGGGCGGCGACCGCATGGAGAGCATGATACGCGACCGCGCCGACTGGTGCATCTCGCGCCAGCGCCGCTGGGGCCTCCCCATCCCCGTCTTCTACTGCGCCGAATGCGGCAGGCCCGTCTGCGACGATACGACCATAGAGGCCGTCGCCGCGCTCTTTACGCGCGAGGGCTCGAACGCATGGTATGAAAAAGAGGCCGCCGACATCCTCCCCGAGGGCTACGCCTGCCCGCACTGCGGCGCGCACGCCTTCACCAAGGAGGTCGACACGCTCGACGGCTGGTTCGACTCCGGCTCGACCCACGTCGCCGCGCTCGCTGCCGACGACGAGGCCTGCTGGCCCGCCGACCTCTATCTCGAGGGCGCGGATCAGTACAGAGGCTGGTTCCAGTCCTCCCTTCTGACCGCCGTCGCCACCCGCGGCAGAGCCCCCTACCGCGCCACGCTGACCCACGGCTGGGTCGTCGACGGCGAGGGCAAGGCCATGCACAAGAGCCTCGGCAACTCCATCGCTCCCGACGAGATAGTGAGCAAATACGGCGCCGACCTGCTCAGGCTCTGGGTCGCCTCCTCGGACTACCGCGTCGACGTCCGCGTCTCGGACGCCATATTCAAGCAGCTCTCGGACATCTATCTGAAGATACGCAACACCGCGCGCTTTATCCTCGGCAATCTCGACGGCTTCGACCCGAAGACCGACTGCGTCCCCGTCGATGAGCTCTGCGAGCTCGACCGCTGGGCGCTCGCGAGGCTCGACATGCTCATCGAGAAGGTCCGCGCGGCCTACGAGAGCTACGAGTTCCACATCATCTACCACGCCATACACAACTTCTGCGCCGTCGACATGTCGAGCTTCTATCTCGACATCGTCAAGGACCGCCTCTACTGCGAGGACAGGACGGGCGAGGCCCGCCGCGGCGCGCAGACCGTCATATTCGACATCCTCGACGCGCTCGCCCGCATGCTCGCGCCCATCCTCGCCTTCACCTCCGAGGAGATATGGGCCGCCATGCCGCACCGCGAGGGCGACGATCCCGCCTCCGTCATGTTCAACGACATGCCCGCCGGCTTCCCGCGCCTCCCCGAGGACCGCGAGGCCGCGTGGAACACCGTCCTGCGCCTGCGCTCGGACGTCAACCAGGCGCTCGAGCTCGCCCGCGCGGAGAAGATCATCGGCAAGCCGCTCGACGCGGAGGTCGAGAT
>JAFZAM010000192.1 GCA_017557265.1 Oscillospiraceae bacterium
CCCGTCGACGCGGCCGCGCCCGGCTCCTCCGGCCCGGCGACGCTGCGCATAACGGGCGACCCGCTCGGCCGCGAGCTTACGAACGCTCAGGTGAGCGAGAAGGCCGGCAGGAGCGTCGTCAGCATAGCCGTGAACGACGGGGCCTCCGTCTCCTACGTCTCCGGCGTCGTCATGAGCGACCGCGGCTACGTCATAACCTGCTGCCACGCCGTCGAAAACGGCGAGCTGACCGTCTCCGTCTGGGACGGGACGCAGCTTCCCGCGCGCATGGTCGGCTATGACGAGGCGACGGACATCGCCGTGCTCTGCGTCGAGGGCGCGGAGTTCAAGGCCGCCGAGTTCGGCGACTCCGACCTGACCGAGGTCGGCGAGACGATGTACGTCTTCGGCTGCCTCCCGACCGGGACGAGCTTCATGACCGACTGCATCGTGTCCGCGATAGACGGCAACGTATATTTTAACGGCGTATCGACGCCTCTGATACTCACGGACGCCTCCGTCCGCTCGTGGAACACGGGCGGCGTGATAGTCAATTCCGCGGGCAAGGTCGTCGGCATCGTCGACGTCGCGCTCTCGGCGATATACGGCGAGGACGAGCTCTGCTGCGCGATCCCCGTCAAGATGGCAAAGCCCGTCATCGACGAGCTCATCGAGAAGGGCTACGTCGAGGGCAGACCGGACTTCGGCCTCACGCTGACGGACGTGCCGGCCGCCATGAGCGCCTATCTCGGCATCCCGCGCGGGGCCATGATATCCTACGTCCACCCCGACAGCGAGGCGTACGCCAAGAATCTCGCCAAGGGCGACATCGTCGTCTCCGCCAACGGCGCCGAGATAACCGGGGTCGCCGACTTCAACCGCTTCAAGAACTCGCTGCAGGTCGGAGACACGGTCGTCATCGGGGTCTACCGCGCCGGGACGGTCTATTACGTCGAGCTGACCGTGCAGGACAGCTCCGAGGTCAGATAATGAAACGATCGCATTTAAAAACGAAATTAAAAGGAGCGTTGGCGCTGCTTGTCGGCGCCGCGCTCCTTTGCGCATTCAGCCCCGCCGCGTCCGCCTTCGAGAGCGTGACGCAGCTCGCCGGCAGGACGAAGCTCGCGAGCGGGGTCTACTATTCCGGCGACTACCGTCAGGCCGAGTACAGGCTCGAATACGAGCCGAACGAGACCGTCCGTCCGGTCGTCGTCTACGGCTCGAAGCTCTGCAACTACGGCTCTTTCGCCTCGATGGCGGCGCTCCTCGAGGCGAAGGGCATGAACGTCATCGGCGGTGTAAACGGCGACTACTACGTCCTCGCGACCAACCAGCCCGTGGGCATGGTCGTGACGGAGGGCGAGCTCAAGAGCTCGTGCAACGGGCTCTGGGCGGTCGGCTTCCGCGCGGACGGGACGGCCTTCATCGGAAGGCCGGCGCTTAACATGTCCGTCGTGCTCTCGGGCCAGACCTACGGTATAGCCGCGCTCAACAAGGTCCGCAGCGGGACGGGTTATCATCTGTTCACGGAGGACTTCGCCTTCACGACGAAGAACTCCGCGCCGGGCTGGGATATCGTCCTGACCCCGGAGGACGGCGCGGTCCTCAGGACAAACTGCGAGTTCACGGCGACGATAGACGAGATCGTCCGCTCGCAGGGCGAGCTCGCCCTGCCCGAGGGCAAGCTCGTGCTGAGTCTTCCCGCCGAGACGGACGACTGGCGCCGCTACGGCGTCGAGCACGCCGCGCCGGGCGATACCGTCCGCATTAAGATAAGCACGGACGAAATGTGGGACGAGGCGGATTACGCGATAGGCTCGCTCACTAAGCTCGTGACGGACGGCGTCCCCGAGCCGGGCCTAGAGAGGGGAGAGGTCGCCCCGAGAACGGCCGTCGGCATAAAGGCCGACGGGACCGTCGTCCTCTATACCGTCGACGGCAGGCAGTCCGGCTACAGCCGCGGATACACGGTGGCGGGTCTCGCCGAGCGCCTCGTCGAGCTCGGCTGCGTGGAGGCCGGCATCATGGACGGCGGCGGCTCGACGGCCCTGTCGGCCATGTACCCGGGCGACGAACTGACCGCAATAGTCGGCAGCCCGTCCGCGGGCAGCGAGCGCTCCGTCAGCACGTATATAATGCTCGCCGCGACCGGCGAGGGGAGCGGGAAGCTCGGCTGCCTCGGCGTGAAGACCGAGGCGCCCGCCGTACTCAAGGGCTCCGAGCTCTCGTTTAACGTCGGCGCCGCAGACGAGACGGGCAGGGCGGTCGCCCTTCCGGACGTGACGGTCACTGCAAACGGCGCGACCGTAAAGGGAAGCCGCGCGCTCTTTAACGAGCCGGGTACGTCAGTCATCACCGCGCGATACGGCTCAATAGAGGGCTCGACCACGGTCGAGGTCGTCGAGACGCCCGACTCAATCAACATTTATTACGGCGGGTCGAAGCGCGACAGCCTCGTCGTCCCGCCCGACAGGACCGTCGACCTGACCGCGAAGGCGGTCTGGATGGGCCTCGACCTCGTATCGCAGGATACCGCGTTCGAGTGGAAAACGACAGTCGGCAGCGTGACGGCGGAAGGCGTGTTCATGTCCGGCGCCGAGGAGGGGAGCGGCGAGCTCACTGTCACGGCGGGCGGTCTCACGAAGACCATACCCGTCGAGGTGCACGAGATAACGAAGATGCTCGACGGGTTTGAAAAGAGCTACGTCGGCGCTCCGAACGCGGAGGTCTTTCAGGCCGATTCCGGCCGCGGAGCCTCGCGCCTGACGGCCGACCTCGGTTCCGGCGGCAGCTTCATCTGGAAGGCTCCGCATGAGGCGACGGCTTTCTGCGACTATATGCACCTCTCCGTCTACGGCGACGGCTCCGGCAATACGCTGTTCCTGCTCGACCCCAAGGGTGACCGCCACACGGTCTGCACGCTCGACTTCGTCGGGCCGCGCCGCTTCTCGGTCGCGTGCGCTGCGACCTTCGGGATAGGCGTCAGCGGCTCCGGCAGGACGGATATCTGCATAGACAGCCTCGTCGCCTCCTCGTACGCCGAGCCGGACGGGGCCGCGCCCGTCATCTCGGACGTGACGCTCGACGGCGGCATGTTCTCCGCGAAGGTCTCCGACGCCTTCGACGGCGAGCGCATATTCCTCGCGCTGACCGTCGACGGAAAGCCGGTGGGGTATTCCTATTCCGGCGGCGTCGTCTCCGCGTCAGTCCCGGCGTCCGGGCTTTACAAGCTGACGCTCCGCGCGGCGGACGTCTCAGGGAATATCTCCGAGTGGGGCAGTCTGACCGGGTACGCGGAGCCGGTCTCCGCCGATTCCGACTGGTCGCGCGATTACGCGACGTGGGCGGTCAGCGCCGGCATGCTCGAATGCCTGCCCTCGGGCGATTTCGCCCCCGGGGAGATCATGACCCGCGAGCTTTTCGCCCGCGCCGTCTGTATATGGATGGGCGTCGACCCCGCGGCCTACGCCTCGACGGAGCTGAACTTCGCCGACCTCGGCGAGATAAGCGAGAAGTGCCTGCCCTACGTGCGCGCGGCGTACGCGCTCGGCATCCTCAAAGGCGCCGACGTCGGCGGGGTCATATACTTCCTGCCGAACGACGGGCTGACGCGCGCGCAGGCGATGACCGTCATCGGCCGCATCCAGGGCATGGGCTACGACGAGGCGCCGCTCGATTTCTTGGACGCCGCCGACGTTCCGGACTGGTCGTACCGGTACGTCGTCCAGCTCGTCTCGCGCGGCGTCATCCGGGGCACCGACGAGGGCAAGCTGCTCCCGAACGCGCCGCTCACGCGCGGACAGGTCGCGAAGATACTGACGATGGTCGCGTAAGATAAGCAAAAAGCAAGGCGGGGCGTTTGCC
The DNA here is from genome assembly GCA_017557265.1 of Oscillospiraceae bacterium. Lineage (GTDB taxonomy): Bacteria > Bacillota > Clostridia > Oscillospirales > Oscillospiraceae > RGIG7949. The sequence continues at coordinate 3,844 of JAFZAM010000192.1, forward strand.
CCGCCTTTTTCGCGCTCAGTTATACATTCCGTTCGCCTGCATATAGTCGTAGATCATCTTGCCGTGGCACTGCTCGTCCTTCTGGATATCGCCGAGCGCCTTGCGCGTCTGCTCGTCGCGGAACTCGAAAATACACGTGTCGTAGAGATGCGAGACGTGCTTTTCGCCGGTCAGATTGTCCGAGCAGAGATAGCAGTCGTTCTTCTTGTCCTCGGTCTCGGCCTTGTGGAACGCGGAGAAGGTGGGGTGCGCGGACGTACCGCCGGAGCAGGCCGGGACGTTGCCGGCGTCTATGCCGTTAAGACAGTTAAGATGCTGCCGCTCGGTCTGCGCTATCTGCGTGAAGAGCCCGCGCAGCTGCGGGTCGACGGCCTTTGCCGCGCTCTTGTCGTACTTGTCGGCGCAGAGCTTTTCCTGCTCGACGAGGTCCTTGAGAAGGTCGCGTTCTTTTTGCGTAAGAGTCATCATTATCACCTCGCGTTTAGTATCGGCGCGAGGCGGCTTTTTATGCGGCGGAGCATAAAAATCGCCCGGGTCGAGACGACCCGGGCGTCGATATTGCTTCGATCAGAATTCGGAAGCGGGCAGATAATACTCATCGTCGCGGTTCTTGATCTCTACGATGTGGAAGATGATGTTCACGATGCAGACGATGATGACGAGCACGAGGAAGATGATCGCGAGGATGCGGGCGAGCGGATGATTGCCGAGGAGCATGAACGGGCTCTTAAGATATCCGATGAGACCGTAGATACCGAAGATCAGGGGGAAGAGGTTGACCCAGATGCTCTTCTTCTTCCAGCACATCAGGATGCCGAACACGGCGGCGAAGAACATGACGATAAGGACGTGGATGTTGCTGAGGTTGACATACTTGACGTCCAGGAGCTTTTCCATCTGGAGGAAGTTAGTCGGCATCAGCAGATAACCAAAGAGAGAGGTCGAGTCCTTGACTCCCTTCTTGATGTAGTTCGCCCACGGATATGTAAAGTACGGGAGGAGCCAGGTCAAAAGGGTGAGTACCATGAGTATGATAAGCACCAGACGAAGAAGCTTGCAGATCTTCAATGCTTGTTCTCTTTTTTCTGCCATAACTGAATACCCTCCAAAACGGTAAAGTACGAAAGCTTTTTCGGATAGCTTTTTACAAAGTGTAGTTTAGCATAAAGTCAAACATAATTCAAGAAGAAATTTTGATAATTTGACTAAAAAACTCAATCGGTCTTCATAAAGCGTTCTAAAATTGCACGGATATGGCAAAAGGCGATAGTTTTCGGACTATCGCCTTTCGGGGAATCAGCTCTCCATCTGTTTTCCGAGGTATTTCGAGGCCATCGTCGCGAGCTTGCACTCCGCGTCGCCGGGCGGGGTCGCCCCGTCGGACCCGAGGAAGACCACGCAGCCCATGACGTCGCCCTCGCAGATTATCGGGCAGGCGACGGAAATGCTGTAGCCCGTCTCGCCGTCTATGACGGGGACGGCGCGTTCGGCCGGCTTGCGCCGGTATAGCTGACGGCACTCCATGAGCTGCTCGAGCTCGCCGCTGATGCGCTTTTCCGCGAGCTCGCGCCTCGGCGCGCCGCAGACCGAAATGACGCTGTCCCTGTCCGTGATGGCGGCGGGGCAGTTGGAGGTCTTGCTCATCGAGTCGCAGATCTCCGAAGCGTATTCCGACAGCCCGCCCATGGGGGAATACTTCTTGAAGATGACCTCGCCGTCCTTTTCCGTGTATATCTCGAGAGGGTCGCCGTCACGGATGCGGAGCGTGCGCCTTATCTCCTTCGGGATGACGACTCTGCCGAGGTCGTCTATGCGCCGCACGATCCCTGTTGCTTTCATATTTCGCGCTCCTTTTCATGGGGATTGAACGCCTTTAGTGTTTGGAAATCGCCCCAAATTATACAAAACGGGCATGGTATATTTTGCTCGACGAAAATGACGGCCCTGAAAGCGTTTTTCTCTTTGCAAAACGCGCGAAACGGAGTATCATATAGTCAGAAATAAATAAAAGAAAGGGAGAGCAGACCATGATAAGAAAAGCGACAGTCGAGGGCGGCCGCATAGTCGGCATACCCGCGGCGGATCCGCGCATTACGGCCTTCAAGGGCATACCCTTCGCCGCGCCTCCGGTCGGCGAGAACCGCTGGAGGGCTCCGCAGCCCGTCGTGCCCTGGGAGGGCGAGCGCGAGTGCTTCACCTTCGCGCCCATATCCATGCAGCACATCCCCGGCCTTGACAAGAACAACATCTATTCCCGCGAGTGGAACGTCGATCCCGAGATACCCATGAGCGAGGACTGCCTCTATCTGAACGTCTGGACGCCCGCCAAGACGCCCGACGAGCGCCTGCCGGTCTTCGTGTGGTTCTTCGGCGGCGGCCTCAAGGAGGGCAACACCGCCGAGATGGAGTTCGACGGGGAGCGCATCGCCCGCCGCGGCATAGTCGTCGTGACGGTCAACTACCGCCTCAACGTCTTCGGCTTCCTCGCGCATCCCGAGCTCACGGCCTCCCAGCCCGACGCGCCGTCCAACTTCGGCCATCTTGACCAGCGCGCCGGCATCCTCTGGGCGAGAAAAAACATCGCGGCCTTCGGCGGCGATCCCGACAACATAACCATAGGCGGCCAGTCGGCCGGCGGCGGCAGCGTCTGCGCCCAGCTGACCAGCCCGACGACCGAGGGACTATTCAAGAAGGCCGTCATATTCTCCGGCTTTGCCGCGGGAGTATATCCCAACCGCATCGGCGGCAGCGGCACCTTCGCCGACGTCGAGGAGCGCGGCAGGAAGTTCTTTGAGTTCCTCGGAGTCAAGACCCTTGCCGAGGCGCGCGCGCTCGACGCGGTCTATATCCGCGACAAATGCAACGAGTTCCCCGGCATGTTCGGCACGAGCGACGACGGCGTCTTCCAGAAGGGCAGCTCCATGCAGAACATGCTCAACGGCAGATACCACCGCATGCCCCTCATCATGACCCACACCGCGACCGAGTTCTTCAACGGCGTCGGCGCCAAGAGCTCCGAGGAGTTCCGCGAGCTCGTCAAGCAGTATTTTGGGCCCCGCGCGGACAGGATGCTCGCCCTCTGCGGCTTTGAAAACGGCAAAACGCCCGACGTCGCCGACGCGAACGCCGCCTCGAGAGTCAGCACGTGGGAGACGGCGCTGCGCGCGTTCGCGCTCTGCAGGGCCGAGAAGGGGATAGAAGAGCCGCTCTATTACGGCGTGTTCGATCCCTCGATCCCCGGCTGGGACAACCCCGGCTCGTTCCATTCCAGCGACCTCTGGTTCTGGTTCGAGACGCTCGCCAAGTGCTGGCGCGCCTTCAAGGGGTATCATTTCGACCTCTCGAGGCAGATGTGCAACTACCTCGCATCGTTTATCCGTAGCGGCGACCCGAACTGCGCCGACAACGACGGCGAGCCGCAGCCCGCTTGGCTCCCGATGACGGTCGACAAGCCCGAGAGGATGTTCTTCGACGACTCCGGAAGCGCCTGCGCCGAGGCCGCGCCGAGCCCCGTCGTCGCGCTCATCGCCGAGGCCACCCTCGAGAAGAACAAATTCTGAATATAACGCATATCCGGACCGGAGCCCCGCGCAATAGCGGAGCTCCGGTCCGCTATTTTTCGCGCCCGCAGACCGATAA
>JAFZAM010000193.1 GCA_017557265.1 Oscillospiraceae bacterium
AGCTACTACGGGAAGATGTCCCTTTCCAACGTCATCGACGACCACAAGCGCATGATCTCGCTCTATGAGACGGCCGAGGAGCGGATAGAGCGCGAGGGCGAGAGCGGGGAGCTGCTGCTCTTTCTCGCGCGCGAATGCCTCAATGAAAACAGCGCGTGGTACGCCTACCAGAGCAAGAACAAACCGGATCTGACGATATGACGGCGACCGGCGCGGTTTGCGCCGGTCCGCATGATATAAGGAGGAACAGCCATGGATTTTTCGAAGCTGACCGCGTATCTGGACGGTCTCAGGGACAGCTACGGCGTCCCGCAGACGGAGATAGTCGTCTCGAAGGGCTATGATACCGTATACCGTCATCTGACGGGTTTTTCCGATACGGAGGGGCGCGTTCCCGCCTCTGAGAGGGACGGGTATTATTTCTATTCCGCCTCGAAGGTCATGACCATGACCGCCGTCATGCGGGAGATAGAGCAGGGCCGCCTGCGCCTGTACGATCCCGTGTGCAGGTACCTGCCGGAATACGAGGTCATGACCGTCATAGACCGCGAATTTACCATGGCCGAATGGCCGCTGAAGCTGCCCCGCAGGGACGAGCCGCGCCACTACGCCCATAATCAGATACGCATCATCGACCTGATGAGCATGATGAGCGGCATGACCTACGACACCTCCTCCGAGGCCGTCAAGCGGGTCCTTGATGAGACGAACGGCAAGGCGGGGACCCGCGAGCTCGTCGCCGCCATGGCGGAGATGCCGCTTGCCTACGAGCCGGGCACGCGCTGGCTCTACTCGCTCGGGCACGACGTGCTCGCGGCCGTCGTCGAGGTCACGTCGGGCGAGCGCTTCGGCGATTATCTGAGAAAATACGTCTTCGGGCCCGCCGGCGCGGACGATATAGGCTTTGCCATGCCGGAGGGGATAAAGCTGACCGCGCAGTATACGTTCGACATGCGCGAAAAGAAGATAGTCCCGACCTCGGACACGAACGTCTTCATCCTCTCGGAAAACTACGAGAGCGGCGGCGCCGGCCTCATGGGGACGGCCTCGGCCTACGCCAAGGTCGTCGAGGCGCTGGCCAACGGCGGCGCGGCGAAGGACGGCGGGCGCATCCTCTCGGAGAGCTCCGTGCGCATGTTCATGAGCTCCGTCACGACGGGCAAGGCGCAGGAGGACTTCGAAAAGGGCGGCAAGTTCCCCTACGCCTACGGCCTCGGCGTGCGCGTCAAGAACGCGGCCGAACCCGGAAGACCGCCCGTCGGCGAGTTCGGCTGGGACGGAGCAGCCGGCGCGTACGTCCTCGTCGACCCGATAAACCGCGTCGGCATCACCTTCGTCCAGCACGTGCTGAACTTCATGCCGGCCTATACAGATATCCACCCGGCCCTGCGCGATCTGGTCTACGAGGGCCTCGGACTGTAACGGGCGGACAAGCCGGAGGGAGGCGAAGCCATGAAGAAAACGGAAAACAAATGCATGCTCATAACCTATGCCGACAGCATGGGCGGCGACCTCAAGGCTCTCGAGCGTGTGCTCGACACGTACTTTCGCGAGGAGATCGCCGGAGTGCATATCCTGCCCTTTTTCCCCTCGTCGGGGGACAGAGGCTTCGCCGTGATAAACTACGACGTGGTCGACCCTGCGTTCGGAACGTGGGAGGATATCGACCGCCTCGCGGATAAATACTTCCTCGCCGCGGATTTCATGCTCAACCACATCTCCATCCGCGCGGAGGAGTTCCGCGACTACATGCTCCGGGGCGACGCCTCTCGCTACCGGGACATGTTCATCCGCTGGGAGGAGTTCTGGCCCCGGGGCGAGCCTACCGAGGCCGACCTCGCCGTCCTCTATTCCCGCAAGCCGGGCGGCCCCTGCCGCGCGTTCACGCTCGCGGACGGGTCGGAGGTCCGGCTCTGGTGCACGTTCTATGAAGAGCAGGTCGACGTCGACCCCTACGCCGAGGCGACGCGGGAATACTACCGCCGCAACCTCGGCAGGATAGCGTCCCACGTCCCGATGATACGCTTCGACGCCTTCGCCTACACCTCGAAGGTGCCCGGCACGTCCTGCTTCTTCGTCGAGCCGCAGATATGGGACATCCTCGATATAAGCACGGAGCCGCTGCGCGAGACGGGGACGGACATGCTCGCGGAGATACACGAGGAGTATCATATCCAGCTCAAGCTCGCCGAGCGGGGACACTACGTCTATGACTTCGCCCTGCCGCTCCTGCTGCTGCACGCGATAGAGTTCAAGAGGACGGACAGGCTCAGGCACTGGCTCGAGATATGCCCGCGCCGCCAGATAACGACGCTCGACACGCACGACGGCATAGGCGTCGTCGACGCGGCGGGCCTCATGACGGACGAGGAGATCGACGATATCACCCGCGTCGTCATGGAGCGCTATGACAGAGCGTTTTCCGCGGTCCCGGAGGAGCTCCGGAAAAAAGACCCGCGCCCGAACGGGATAATAAACGTCGGCGGCAAAGAGAAGATATATCAGCTGCCGGGGACGTTCTTCTCCGACATGGGCGAGGACGAGGACGGCTACCTGCTCGCGCGCGCCGTACAGCTCTTCACGCCCGGCATCCCGCAGATTTACTACGTCGGCCTGCTGGCCGGGACGAACGATTTTTCCTGCCTTGAGCGCGGCGAGGGCGGGCGCGAGATAAACCGCCATAACTTCACCGAGGCCGAGATAGCCGAGCGCGTGAAGGCGCCGTTCCTGCGCAGGCTCTTCGCGCTCATGCGCCTGCGCAACACGTCCGCGGCGTTCGGCGGCGAATTTTCCGTCCGGCAGGGGAAAGGCCCCGCCGCGCTCGTCCTCCGCTGGGACAAGGGCGGGGACTTCGCCGAGCTCACGGCTGATTTTGAAAAAAAGACGGTCGAGGTGCGCGTCCCGTCCGGCGTTTACGGCCTGGACGGCTGATATGATATAAACCCGTCAAAAAAGATAAAAAGACTCCGGCCCTGATCGAGCAGGAGTCTTTTTATGCCGTTTCAGATGGAGACTTCGCCGGAG
>JAFZAM010000194.1 GCA_017557265.1 Oscillospiraceae bacterium
GCGAGAGGATCAGGGCGACCGTCAGAAAAACGATCAGCAGCGAGAACAGAGCCGTCCGGCCCCGCTCCCGCAGATTCGATTTGATCCCGTTGCGAATAAACATGCCGCACCGTCCCTGAATGATAGTTCGGAAAGACCGCGGGCGGCCCCGCGGCGGCGCTTTTGCGCCTTTTTTATATAATACGGCAAAAGCCCCGGAAACACAAGGTCTCCGGGGCTCAGCTCGTTAATACGTCTTTATCTCGCGGGGATCTCGACGAAGCCGGTCACTACGCGGCCGTTTGCGAGCGAGTAGAGCAGGAAGCGGCGCGCGTTGAAGAAGAGCGTCTCGCCCGTCTCGGGGAAATAGAGGATGAAGCGCTTGGCGCCCGTCTCGGCTATCTTGACGGCGAACTCGACGGGGTCCGCGACGGGGCCCTCGGGAGCCTTCGGAGCCGCCGTTCCGGCGCCGCCGAAGGGGTTGTTCACGACGGGCTCGGGGGAGGGCTTGAGCGTTACCTTCCCGCCCGCGAACGTCGCTGTGAGCACGTACCCGGAGGCGAGGCAGAGGTCGGTCTCCCAGCCCTCGAAGTCCTCGGGGAACGCGGCGGCGGCCCCGGCGGTCTCGGCGGCGTCTATGGCCTTGAGAGACTCGTCGGCGGCCTCCTCGATGAGATAGAGCTTGCCGTCCTTCTCGGCGAGGAAGAGGTCGTCGTCGACCTTGACGGCGAGCTCGCCCGTGAAGCTCAGCTCGCAGCCGCAGGGGAGCTTGGCCGTCCTGCCGGCGAGCTCCTCGGTGGTCGGGAGCCCGTAAAGGACGTTCTTTCCGGAGCAGGAGACGTAATCAATAAGACTGTTTTTCATATCTTTCACCTCATTACCTTTCCTTTTTCAGCGGGTGTAGAGCGTGCTCGGCTTTGCGAGCACCTCGCTCGCGTCGTGCCATACGCCGAACGCGCCGAGCGTGTTGTTGCCGGTGCCGCCCTCGGCGTTGGAGCCGAAGGAACGGCCGACGTCGTGCATCTCGTCGAGATTCATGAGGACCAGTATGCTGTTGCCGTGGCCGCTCCTTCTGGCCTTGACAGTCTCGAGCAGGCCGACGAGGTAGATATGGTCGCGTATCCTGATGACGGAGCAGTAGTCCTCGTAGACGTCCGACTGGGCGGGCTTGCGGGATTCGCCCGCGTTGCCCTGGCGGAGGTCCGGCCTGCCCCTGTAGGCGCGGGCGAGGCCGCGCGCGGAGAAGGAGACGCGGTAGTAGTGCTCGGTGGCGTAGACGTGGGCGATGTCGAAGTGGCCGTAGTTCCAGTCGACGGCCTTGGCGTAGAGGTCGGAGGTGTAGCCGTGGCGGACGTTGGAGACGGTCCCGTCCTCGCGCTCGATGGCGCCGAATATGTATTCGTCGGAGGGGAGACCGGGGAGCTTCGGGTTCGTGCCGATGTAGGCAAGAGCCATCGTGACGAGGTCCTGCACGAGGTCGAGCACGAGCACTATGCCGGCTCTCGGGCGCGCCTCGGGATCCTCGAAGCTGACGAAGTAGCATTTGTCGCCTATCTTGAGGCATTCGTAGGGGTAGTCCTTCTCGCTGCCCTCGGGGCCGAACGTGATCGTCCTGCGGTCCTTGAAGACCAGAGTGCGGTCGTATCCGTCGTCGAAGACGAGTTTGAATTTCCTGCCCGCCAGCTCGTAGACGAGGGGAGGACGGTAGACTGAAAGCATGCCGGTAAACTGATCGGGTTTCATAATTTGACCTCCGGATGTATTATTTGCCCCGGCCGCGTCGGACGTGTCCGCCGGGGGCTTTGTTGACTCGTTGAGGCTCAGCGTATATAGTAGCCGCTCTTTTTCGCGAGCAGGGCGCTCGCGTCGTGGCGGACGCCGAAGGCAGCGAACGTGTAGTTTTCCTCGCCGCCCTCGCCGCTGGTGCCGAAGGAGCGGCCGACGTCGTGCATCTCGTCGAGGTCCATCAGGACGAGCAGGCTGTTGCCGTGGCCCGATCTGATGGCGAGCTGCGATTCGAGGAGATTCACGAGATAGATGTTGTCGCGTATCTTGACGAACATGGCGTGATCCTCGTAGACGTCGGGCGCGGCGGGCTTCTCGGCGGGCTCCTCTTTGGGCTTCTCCTCGGGCTTGGACGAGCTCATGAGATTGGGGTTGCCCCTGCGCACGCGGGCGAGGCCGCGCGGGGTGAAGGAGACGCGGTAGTAGCGCTCGGTGGTATAGACGTGGACGATGTCGAAGACGCCGTAGTTCCAGTCTATGGCGGTCCGCACGAGGTCGGACGTGAAGCCGTGGCGCACGGAGGGTACGGTGCCGTCCTCGCGCACTATCGCGCCGAAGACGAAATCGACGTAGGGCATGCGGGGTATCTTCGGATTGACGTGCAGGCGCGAGAGCGCCATCGTTACGAGGCTGGTCTCGAGGTCGAGCACGAGCGTGTAGGCGAGCCTCGGGCGCGCGGACATGTCGAACTCGAAATTGACGTAGTAGCAGCGGTCGGCGATCTTCAGACAGTCGTAGGCGAAGTCTTTTTCCTCGCCCGCCCTGCCGAAGGTCAGGGTCTTGCGGTCCCTGAAGAACAGGGTGTAGTCGAATCCGTCGTCTATGGCGAGCGTGAACCGCTTTCCCGTAAGCTCGTAGACGAGCGGAGGACGGAATACCGCCATTCCTTCATACACATCGGGTTTCATGAAACGACCTCCGATCCATTATTATATGCTTAATAATATTATAATTTCGTGGAGTGAAAAAGTCAATTCACTTCGCCTTTTGCGGGCCTTCCGGAAGGAGGGCTCGCGGAGACTGAAATCATTGACAAATACGCGGCGGGAATGCTTTAATAAGCGTATGAATGAAAGCGGAGCCGCGCCCGCGGCTCCATACCGAAACGAAGGTGAGACTTGATGGAATTTGCCATGATAGAGACCGGCTGGTGGTCGATACTGCCGCCGCTGATAGCCATCGTCCTCGCGCTGATAACGAAGGAGGTCTATTCCTCGCTCTTCATAGGCCTGTTTTCGGGCGTGCTCATCTATGCCTTCGCCGGAGGGGGAGGCATAGTCAAGGCCGCGTCGACCGCGTTCGACATGATGTTCTCCAAGATATCCGGCAACGCCTACATGATCATCTTCCTCGCCCTGCTCTGGGCGGTCGTCGTGCTGGTGTCCAAGTCCGGGGGGAGCGAGGCCTACGGGCGCTGGGCGGGCAAAAAGCTCAGGAGCAGGCGCTCCGCCGGTCTCGCGACGGCGCTGCTCGGCGTGCTCATTTTCATAGACGACGGCTTCAACTGCCTGACCGTCGGGACGGTCATGCGCCCGATAACCGACAGACTGCGCGTCTCGCGCGAAAAGCTCGCCTACATCATCGACGCGACCGCCGCGCCTATATGCATCATCGCCCCGGTGTCCAGCTGGGCGGTCGCCGTGGCGAGCGAGGTCAGCAGTACCGACGGCTTCCACGTCTTCCTCTCGACCATCCCTTATAACCTCTACGCGCTGCTGACGATACTTATGGTCGTCTTCGTCTGCGCCTCGGGGAAGGATTTCGGCCCCATGAAGCGGGCCGAGGAGCGCGCCCTCGCGGCTGAGCCGGAAGCCGGGACCGCGGAGGAGAGCGACGCCCCCAAGGGCAGGGTCATAGACCTCGTGCTGCCCATCCTCGTCCTGATAGTCTGCGCGATACTCGGCATGGCCTACGTCGGCGGCTTTTTCAGCGGCGTGAGCTTTTCCGAAGCCATAGGCGAAAATCCCGCCGCGGGACTCACGCTCGGCGCGTTCGCCGGGCTCGTGACGGCCTTCGTGCTCTATATCCCGCGCAGGCTCATGAAGCCGAAGGACTTTATTTCCAATATAGTCGGCGGCATAGGGAGCATCATCCCGCCCATGCTCATCCTCGTGCTCTCGTGGAGCCTCGGCGGGGTATGCCGCGAGCTCATCGGGACGGGCGAATTCATCTCCGGCTTCGTCGCCGGAGGCGGCGTCGCGCTGAACTTCCTGCCGTTCATCATCTTCGTCGTCGCGGCCGTGATGAGCTTTTCGATGGGCACCTCGTGGGGCACGTTCGGCATGCTCATCCCCATCGTGACCATGATCTGCGCCTCCGACGGCGCGGGCCGCTTCCTCATCCCGGCGCTCGGAGCGACGCTGGCCGGCTCCGTCTACGGCGACCACTGCTCGCC
>JAFZAM010000195.1 GCA_017557265.1 Oscillospiraceae bacterium
GACCGCAAAATCAAGAAACAAACTGATAAAAACGCATCAGTCTTGCTCGCGCATCAGCAGCTCGATAATGTCGTTGTAAAGGAGCTCGGCGCTGAGCCTGAAGCGCTTTTTTATCGTCTCTGCCTGAGCGTCGCTGCCGACGAGAAGGTCCATGCGCATTATATCTCCGAGCGTGTCGGCAAGCCCGAGATGGACGGTCACGCTCCCGTCCTCGCGCTTTTCGGAGGTCGTGTCTATCATGGCGTTGCGGCGCATCTCGCGCGCCTCGCGGAGCGTCGCCTTTTCGGCCTTAAGTCGGACGGAGTAGGGGATGCTGCTTTCGGTTATCTCGCTGTTGGCCGAGCCCTTGGGCGTGACGGAGTATCTGCCGTCGGAAAGTATCGCGTGACCGGATTCGACGAGCTCGTTGAGAGCCTCGACGTAGTCGAAATAGCTGATCGCGTCGTCGCAGATGACGAGCTCGGTCAGAACGTCGAACGGGACGGGGCGGGGAAGGCGGTTGAGTATAAAAAGAATAAGCATCTTTATCGACAGCTTATCGCGGATAAACCCCATTCTTTCCATCTGCGAATCTCCTTTCCGTTGAGATTATGTTGACTTATTATAGCGCGATATAATAAAATATGTCAATAGAACATCCCGAATGGTTTGCATCAAAAGAGGTGGATCCGATTGAACTTATTTAAGCATAAAAAAAGAGTCCTCGCGCTCATGTTGATATTCGCGCTGGTATTGGTCTTCGGCTCGTGCAATAAGCCTGCGACGCCGGAGATAACTCCCGAGCCGCCCGTAACGGCGGACGTCGGTCCGAACACGCCTGACGTGACCGCGGCTCCCGCTCCGACGCCTACGCCCACGCCGGAACCCACGCCCGAGCCCACGCCGGAACCGACTCCGGAGCCCACTCCCACGCCTTACGCGGGGCCCTTCGACCCTCTGACGGGGCTTCCGCTCGACGAGGACATCTCCTCCCGGCGCCCGATTGCCGTCATGATAAACAACCTCAGGGCCGCTCTGCCGCAGTGCGGAGTATCGAGCGCTTCGATCATTTATGAGACGCTCGCCGAGGGCGGCATAACCCGCATGCTCGCCGTATTCTCCGACGTGTCCGACGTCGGCCCGATAGGAAGCGTGCGCAGCTCGCGCGACTACTACATTGACCTCGCGCAGGGGCTCGACGCGGTCTACGTCCACGCCGGCGGCAGCCCTCAGGCGTACTCTGCGCTCTCCGCGCGCGGCGTCACGCATATCGACGGCGTGAGGGGCTACTACGAACTCTTTTACAGGGATCAGGAACGCCTTAAGACGACCGATTACGAGCACTGCTATTTCACCAGCGGCGCGCTTCTGAGCAAGCTTCCGAACTATAATCTGCGCCTTGAGCATAACGAGGGCTACGAATGCCCGCTCAAGTTCACAGACGACGGCACACCTGAAAACGGCGGCGACGCGGCGCGGATAACCGTCAAGTTCTCCGATTACAAGACCGGTCAGTTCATATACGACGGCGCCGGCCGTTACATGATATATCAGTACGGCCAGATGTATACCGACGGCAATACCGGCATGCAGGTCGGCGTGACGAACGTCCTCGTTTTGAAGACCGACGTCAGCCTCATAGCAGGCGACGACGCGGGCAGGATCAAAGTCAGAATGACGGGAGAAGGCGACGGCTGGTTTGCCTGCGGCGGCAAGTACATACCGATAAAATGGAGCAAGGCCTCGCCCGAGGCTCCTTTCGTCTATACTCTCGAGGACGGCTCGGAGCTCGTCTTCGGCCGCGGCACGACCTACGTCAATATAGTCACGGCAACGACCGAGCCCACGTTCGAATGACTCGCGGCACCTTCCGGGAAAAGCGGCATAAACTGTATTGAAATCCACTTCCGGGAGGTATTAACATGGCCGAAAGAGTTGTCTCCGGTCCCGCGGCCGATACGCTGCGGGCGACGGAGACGGTAAGCATACATACGAGGAAAATATATGATTCGTGCCGGGATAAGGACTGCATAGAGGATCTCCGGCTTTATCCCGACAACGACTCGCAGGCGCTCGTCCGGAACGCGATAGGCGTCCGCGCGCGCTCGGCCGAACTGCTCTATTCGGCCGTCGCCGTCGAGGAGGTATCCTTCAAAAGAGGCTGGTACACGGTCGACGTCCGCAATTTCTACAAGGTCAGCGGCGAATGCTGGTCGCTGGCCGGGACCGAGGCGATATGCGGACTCGCCGTATTCGACAAACGCTGCCTTCTTTTCGGCAGCGACGGCTCGGCGAAGGTCTTCACCTCCGAGATGACGGAGCCCGCGCCTGACGCCGGGAAGCCTGTCGCCGCCGTAGAGACCGTAGATCCGATAGTCCTCTCGATGAGGCTTGAAGATGCGGCGGAATCGGCTCCGGCCGAGCTCGAGATAACGGAGATACCGGACTTCATAGCGGCTGCGTTTCCGTCCGGCATCTCTCTTACGGACGAGGGCAGGCGCGTATACGTTACGCTCGGTCAGTTTTCCATCGTCAGGCTCGAAAGAGACACGCAGCTCGTCATTCCCGTATACAGCTACTCCATGCCGGATAAGGAGTGCTCCTGCGGCGAGGAGGGCGACCCCTGCGACATATTCAGACGCATCAGGTTCCCGGTAGACGAGTTTTTCCCGCCGGATACCATTGTCGAGCCTGAAGATTACAAAAGCGCATTATAAAAAACCGTCGGCTGTTTTCAAATCGAAAACAGCCGACGATCTCATTTAAGCCGTAAGCTTTAAAAGGAAAGAGCCGATCACCAGTCGAGGCCGTTGGCCTGGCGGACCTTCTTCGCGAACTCGGAGTCGCGGCCGTAGTTGATGGCCTCGAGCTCCTCGACCATGGCCTTGTCGGTCCTGGGCATACGCGGAAGGACGACGTCCTGCTCCTCGGAGAGGATGGTCTGGACCTTCTTGATGTCGACGGTCTTGGCGGTGGTGCCGTCGGCGATCGCAACGCCCGCGGCAACGCCGGCGGCCTGGCCGGTCTGGGTGCTCTGCGGGATAAGCTGGAGACCGCTGATGGCGACGGGGTCGGCGGAGATGTGGCGGCCCGGGCAGATGAGGTTATCAACGCCCTTGTCGCTCGGGATGATGCAGCTGTAGGGGATCTCGACGGGGGCGCCGAAGCCGGAGGTCCAGGCGATGACGTCGTCGAAAGCGGTGTTGCAGGCGCTGTCCAGCGGAGTCATGAACTTCTTGCCGTCGAGGCGGCGGGACAGACGGACGCCGAGCTGAGGAGCGATATCATACAGATAAGCGTCCTTGAAGCACTGCGGAAGGGTCTCCTTGCAGTACTGGAGGATCGGACGGATGGAGTTGCGGACGAGCAGCTCGGAATCGCGCATATCCTCGAGGGAGATGCAGCTCTTGTTGAGCAGCCAGTTATTGAACCACACGACTCCGTCGACGCCGGTCGGGAAGAAGATGGTCTTGTAGCCGCAGAACTCCCAGAGGTCCTCGATCCAGGCGCGGAAGGTCTTCTGATCGTTGAGACGCAGACGGCCGAAGTACTCGTAGTTCACGCCGCCGACGCGCCACACCAGAGCGGTCTGGTTGTCGCGGTGGTCGAGATCGATGATGCCGCTCTCGCCGTGGAAGGCGCAGCACTGGGAATAGATGTCGCCGTCGCCGGTGGCGTCGATGACGATCTTGGCCTTGACGACCTGACGGCCGGCCTTGGACTCGAAGATGACGCCGGTGATCTTGCCGTCCTCAACGACGGGCTTGGTGCCCCAGGAATGGAAGAGGATCTTGATGTTCTTCTGCTCCTGGACCATGGCGTCCATCTCGAGCTTGAGCTGGTTGGGCTCGATATAGAGGGTGCGCAGGGGAACGTGGGGATCCTCGCGCTCGTTGACGCAGGCTTCGTACAGCTCGTACTTTCTGCAGATGTACGGATTGTCCTTGCCGACGTACGGATAGTCGGGGCCGATGTAGCTCTCGGGAGCGTTCTTCTTCAGACGGGTGAACCACTCTTCGAGGTTGCCGCGGATAAGCGGATAGGTACGCCAGTTGAGCGTGGGGATAAAGAGGACGTAGCCCCCGGTGACGTCGCCGCCGAAGAAGCCGTAGCGCTCCATGAGGATGACGGAGGCGTTCGGGTTCGCTCTGGCGGCCGCAACGGCGGCGGAATGTCCGGCAGCGCCGCCGCCGACGACGAGTATGTCGCATTCGTCGTAGATGGGCAGCTCGTTTGCCTTTTCGATGTAGGTCTTGCTCATGACAGATCTCCTTTTTAAAATTTATTTTTTTTGTTTATTTTATGCCAAAAGGGTCAAAAAGTCAATAAAGCGGTTAAATATTTTTGACATAATACGTGTCCGGAATAATAATTCCCGCTCAAAAAAATGAATTTTTCCGCAGTCAATTGAAATGAAGATACTATTGTGTTATAGTAAGCTGTAAAGATAAAAAACGCTTGCAAGGTAAGGTGATGACCGATGGACGCAGTAAACTATAAATGCCCCGCATGCAGCGCTCCGCTGACGTTCAGACCTGACACGCAGCTCTTCACCTGTGACTACTGCGAAAGCGTCTATACGCTCCAGGCGCTCGAGGAGATGGGCGCGGGTATTAACGCCGAGCAGCAGGAAAACATCAATATGGACTGGAACGGTCCCGAGGACGACGAGTGGCGAGGCTCAGAAGCCGACGATCTGCTCATCTATAACTGCCCGTCCTGCGGAGCCGAGCTCTTCGCAGACAAGACGACCGGCGCGTCCTCCTGCATCTACTGCGGGAATACGACCATTATGCCGCAGCAGTTCGCCGGCGTGCTCCGTCCGCAGTACATAATCCCGTTCCAGGTCACGAAGGAGCAGGCAAAGCAGGCCTTCCTCAATAACTGCAAGGGGAAGAAGCTGCTCCCGAAGTCCTTCACGTCTCAGGGTACGCTCGAGAAGATAACCGGTCTCTACGTCCCGTTCTGGCTCTATGACTGCGAGATAGACGCCGACATGGAGTACAAGGGCACGA
The DNA here is from genome assembly GCA_017557265.1 of Oscillospiraceae bacterium. Classification (GTDB taxonomy): domain Bacteria; phylum Bacillota; class Clostridia; order Oscillospirales; family Oscillospiraceae; genus RGIG7949. The sequence goes on from JAFZAM010000195.1 coordinate 4,995, forward strand.
AGACGAGCTTCTGGAGCGACGCCAACTATAACTACACCAAGACCGACTACTACGGCATAAAGCGTCAGGGCTCGATGGACTTCGACCTTGTTCCCGTGGACGGCTCGAAAAAGATGGAGGACTCGTACATGGACGCCATAGAGCCGTACGACTACTCCGGTCTCGTCGAGTTCAACATGGCGTATCTCTCCGGCTTCATCGGCGACAAGTACGACGTCACGATGGAGGAGAGCCAGCCTCGCGCCAACACGCGCATCCAGACTAGCGTCATCGACGCCTTCAGGCAGACCGTCTCGGGCTACGAGAGCGTCACGCCTTCCTCGACGAATATTAATCTCAATCAGGGCGGCGCGCACTACGCGCTGCTCCCGGTGTGGCTCCTTAACAGCAAGTATAACGGCAAAACTTATACCTTCGCCATGAACGGCCAGACAGGCAAGTTCATCGGCGAGCTGCCCTACTCAAAGGGGAGAGCATGGGGCTGGTTCCTCGGCCTCTCGGCGGCCTTCTGCGCGCTTGGCCTCATCATCGCCAAGCTGTTTGTATGATAGGGGAGGACGACATGATGAAAAAGATCGTCTCTCTTCTCCTCGCCGTGCTTATGCTCGCCGGGCTCGCGACCGTCGCGTTCGCCGCGTCCGCCGATTTCGGGCCGGGTCGCGATCCCTGGATAGAACGAGTCGTCGACAACGCGGACCTGCTCACCGCGAGCGAGGAGCAGCAGCTCTCCGACAAGATCTCCCGCGTCATGAACGAGTATAATTTCGATATAGTCGTTCTGACGGAAAACTCCATCGGCGGGTATTCGCCGGCCGAGTACTCTCAGAGGTATTACGCCAACAACGACTACGGCTGCGGCGAGAACTACGACGGAGTTCTCTTCCTCGTAAGCATGGCCGACAGAGACTACTATCTGCTGACAGACGGCCTCGGGACCGATATCCTCAGCAAGCGCGACGTCAGCAATATCGGCGGGACCGTCGCGTCCTATCTGACTGCGGGCCGCTATTACGACGCCTATTCCAAGCTTATCGACATGGTCGAGGAGGAGCTCTATCAGAATAAGCTCCATCCCGTTAATAAGCGCTTCCTCAAGGAAGGGCAGGGAATGGTCTGGTTCATAATAACGGTCATCGGCGTCGTCATCGCCCTCATCGCCGTCTCCGTCATGAAGAAGAACATGAAGACTCACGCGATAGCGCTCGAGGCCAACGACTACATACGGCAGGGGAGCCTCAGAATGAACAATACGGAAGAGACCTTCCTCTACAGCAACGTCTCCAAGACTCCGAGAGTGCAGGCTTCCTCCGGCTCCGGCAGGAGCGACGGGGGCTTCAGCTCCGGCGGCCACCATTTCGGCGGCGGCGGAGGCAAATTCTAAACCGGCGCACAAATAAAAATTTATATAAATCAATTCTAGGAGGAATAAATCATGGGTCTTTTGAAAGCAGGCATAGGCGCTCTCAGCGGCGTTCTTGCCGACCAGTGGCGCGAATACTTCTACTGTGAAGCCATTCCCGTCGAGATTCTCGTCTGCAAGGGCCAGAAGCGCACGTCCGGCAGGTCGTCCAACACCAAGGGCGAAGAGAACATCATCTCCAACGGCTCCATCGTCGCCGTCAACGACGGACAGTGCATGCTCATAGTCGAGCAGGGCAAGGTCGTCGATCTCTGCGCCGAGCCCGGCGAATACGTTTACGACAAGTCCACCGAGCCGTCCATCTTCTACGGCAAGCTCGGTGAGAACCTCGTCGCCACGCTCAAGCAGATCGGCAAGCGTTTCACCTTCGGCGGCGACACCGGCAAGGATCAGAGAGTCTACTACGTCAATACCAAGGAACTCATCGGCAACAAGTACGGCACGCCCAGCGCCGTCCCGTTCCGCGTTGTCGACCAGAACATCGGCCTCGACGTCGACATAGCCATCCGCTGCTTCGGCGAATACAGCTACCGCATCGTCAACCCGATACTCTTCTACACCAACGTCTCCGGCAACGTATCCGACAGGTACGAACGCGCCAACATTGACGGCCAGCTCAAGAGCGAGCTTCTGACCGCCCTGCAGCCCGCCTTCGCGAAGATCAGCGAGATGGGCATCCGCTACAGCGCTCTGCCCGGCCACACCACCGAGCTGGCCGACGCCCTCAACGAGGTCCTCAGCCAGAAGTGGGGCGAGCTACGCGGCATCGAGATCGTCAGCTTCGGCGTATCTTCCGTCAAGGCTTCCGAGGAAGACGAAGCCATGATCAAGGAGCTGCAGCGCAACGCCGCTCTCCGCAATCCGACCATGGCCGCGGCTCACCTCGTAGGCGCTCAGGCCGCCGCGATGCAGTCCGCCGCCGCCAACGAAGGC
>JAFZAM010000196.1 GCA_017557265.1 Oscillospiraceae bacterium
CCTCGATTTTCAAACATAATATCGTATGATGACGCTCATGCTATCGCCGGGAAGTGATAACATGAGCGTCAAGCGTTTCGGTCGTCAGACCGTCAGATTCGGCAAGTCGCCGGTCATAGCTTCGGTCGGCTCCGTAGCAGGACGGAAAGAGCAAGAAGGCCCGCTCGGACACTGCTTCGACAGGACCTCGCGCGATTCTTATTTCGGTCAGAAAAGCTGGGAAAAGGCCGAGAGCTTCATGCAGTCGCAGGCGCTCGAGACCGCCTGCGGAAAGATAGATATGCCGGTCGATTCGCTGGATTATATCTTTGCGGGCGATCTGCTCAACCAGTGCTGCGCTTCCGCGTTTGCCATGCGCGGCGTCGGAGCGCCCTTTTTCGGGCTGTACGGAGCGTGCTCGACCTTCTGCGAGGCGCTTTCGCTCGCCTCGATGAGCATAGACGGCGGCTTTGCAGATACTGCTGCTGCGGTCACGTCCTCGCATTTTTGCGGTGCGGAAAGACAGTTCAGGCTGCCGCTCGAATACGGCGGTCAGCGCACGCCGACGGCACAGTGGACCGCTACGGCGGCGGGAGCCGCTATACTTCGCGAGGAAGGAAACGGACCGCGAATAACGGCGGTCACGACCGGGATCATTCGCGACGCAGGGATAACGGACGCCAACGACATGGGCGCGGCCATGGCCCCGGCGGCGTTCGATACGCTCACGGCGCATTTTCGAGATCTCGGCGTCGGACCGGAAAGCTATGACCTAATCGCGACCGGAGACCTCGGAAAACACGGATACGATATACTGCTCGAGCTTTTCGCAAAAAGCGGCGTCGACGCGTCGCGCGTCCTCGACGACTGCGGGATGATGCTCTTTTCGCGCGAAAAGCAGGACGTTCACGCCGGAGCCTCGGGCTGCGGGTGCTCAGCGTCGGTCTTCTGCGGTTATATATACGACGGGCTCATGACCGGCAAGTGGAAAAACGTCCTGCTCGCGTCGACCGGCGCGCTGATGTCGCCGACGACGTCCGCTCAGGGCGAGAGCATTCCCGGTATATGCCACGCGGTCGCGATCAGCGCGCAAAAGGAGACTTCGTGATGACTTGGAGTTTTGTCAAAGCGTTTCTAGTCGGCGGAGCTTTCTGCGTTATAGGACAGCTGCTTATCGACCTGACGCACCTTACGCCCGCGAAGATACTCGTTTCTTACGTCGTAGCGGGCGTCGCCCTCGGCGCGGCTGGAGTATACAAGCCCTTCGCCGAATGGGCGGGCGCGGGTGCGACGGTTCCTCTCGTCGGCTTCGGGAACGTTCTCGCGCAGGGAGTAAGGGACGCCGTCGCGCAAAAGGGTCCGCTCGGAGCGGTGACGGGCGGATTTGCCGCGGGAGCGGCGGGGCTCACGGCGGCCGTCGTTGCGGCATTAATCGTCGCGGTACTCTTCAAGCCGCGCGAAAAAGGATAAAGGAAAGCGCCTTCGGAGCGATCCGAAGGCGCTTTTTTTATATACCTTGTCAAGTCGTTACCGGGGCTTTGTCGGGCATCATCACGATGCAGGCGACGGTTATCGCGCCGTCGGCGCAGTCTACGGTGATGGACTTGTTCTGCGCGGTATAGTTTTCGATGATGGCGTTCGCGACGGGGTCCTCTATCTCCTTCTGGATGAGTCGTCGGAGGTTCCTCGCCCCGTACGTCACGGAATAGGACTTCTTTACAAGATAGTCCACGACGGCGTCGGTATAGGTAAGCGTAAGGCCCTTTTCCTTCATCGCGTCCACGAGCTCGCCGAGCATGATGCGGGCGATACCGCGGAAGTTCTCCTCTGTGAGTCTGTTGAAGCAGACGATCTCGTCGACGCGGTTGATGAATTCAGGCCTGAGGAAATCGTTGAGGGCCTTCATGGCCTTTTCCCTGCCCTGCTCGCTCAGCGTCTGGTTGAAGCCGACGGAGCCGGTCTTGCTGTCGCTTCCGGCGTTGGTCGTCATGATGATGACGGTGTTTTCAAAATTGACGGTACGCCCGTGAGCGTCTGTGATATGGCCGTCGTCTAGGATCTGCAGAAGGATGTTCATGACGTCCGGATGCGCCTTCTCTATCTCGTCGAAGAGCACGACGGAATAGGGCTTGCGGCGTATCTTTTCGGTAAGCTGACCTGCCTCGTCGTAGCCGACGTAACCCGGAGGCGAGCCGATGATGCGCGAGACGGCGTGCTTTTCCATGAATTCGGACATATCGAGCCTTATGAGCGACTCGGGCGAATCGAAGAGGTCGGCCGCGAGGCGCTTTACGAGCTCGGTCTTGCCGACGCCGGTCGAGCCGACAAAGATGAAGGACACGGGCTTGCGCTTGGCGGAAATGCCGACGCGGTTGCGCTTTATTGCGGCGCAAACGGCGTCCACGGCCTCGTCCTGGCCGATAATGTGCTGTTTAAGGCGCTCGTCGAGCTTGGAGAGGTGCTCGTACTCGTCCTCGCGTATGCTGCTCGCGGGAATCTTCGTCCACATCTCGATTATGTGGGCGAGGTTGTTGAGCGTGAGCTCGGGGCGCGCTTCGTTGGTAATGCTCTCCTTCTCGCGCGAGAGACGGAGCTCCTGGCTGCGCAGCTCGGCGAGACGCTCGTAGTTCGCGTCCTCGTCCGTCCCGGACAGAAGCAGCTCGCGCTCCTTGGCGAGGTCGTCGAGCTCCTTCTGGATATCGGCGAGACGCGCGAGGGAGTCGTTGCGCAGGTTTACGTCCGAGCAGGCCTCGTCTATCAGGTCTATCGCCTTGTCCGGAAGATAACGGTCGGTTATGTATCTCTCGGAGAGGACGACGGCCTGACGCGCCATCTCGTCGGAGATGCGCACGCCGTGGTAATCCTCGTAATAGCGCTTTATGCCGCGGATAATCTCGATGCTGTCGGATATGGACGGCTCGTTGACTATGACGGGCTGGAAGCGGCGCTCGAGCGCGCTGTCCTTCTCGATATGCTTGCGGTACTCGGCGAACGTCGTCGCGCCTATGACCTGTATCTCGCCGCGCGAGAGAGCGGGCTTTAAGATATTCGCGGCGTTCATGCTGCCTTCGGCGTCGCCCGCTCCGACGATGGTATGCACCTCGTCGATGACGAGGATGATGTTCCCCTGCTTTTTGACCTCGTCTATCATGCCCTTCATGCGGCTCTCGAACTGGCCGCGGAACTGAGTACCCGCGACGAGAGCCGTCAGATCGAGCAGCCAGACCTCCTTGTCGCGGAGCTTGTAGGGCACGTCGCCGCGCTCGATGCGCTGAG
>JAFZAM010000197.1 GCA_017557265.1 Oscillospiraceae bacterium
CTCCCCGCCGTCCGCGCGGACGTCGTTGACCGCGAACGCGGGGGACATGTCGTCGCCATTGAGTAAATATGTATTATTCGAAGAAAACGCAAAGGACAACAGGACGATGACGACGGCAAAAATCAATACTGTTCTGGCGTACCGCGACACGATCGCGGGCGTCATTTTTGATTTTTCGGTCATTTCATTCTCCACTTCTAACACAGATTGTAACTTATTGTTACAGAGCCATTATACGTCGGAAGTGAGGAAATTATACTACAATTCACCACATTTGTCAATATATCATCGTTTATGCAGTATTCATTCACCACCGTATATATATTATGTAAACTCAGTCGAAAAATTGTCAGATTTTGACTGCAACAAAATACTACAAAAAGTTACACTATATGTAGAGCAATAAAACAAGCGCGGACGCCTTATGTTGGGCGTCCGCGCCATTCGTCATTATTCGCATAAAGACGATAAAAGGGCTTACGGGTTATTATGTCTATCTGCTTCGGGCTCCGGGACCTCCGCGGCCCCGATTTTTATTTCGTTTTTTCGCCACGCGCGGGCGAAGAAGTTCGCGATGAGCATCACGAGCGCGACGAAGAGGGCGAAGAAGCCGTATTTCATCGGCAGCAGGTATCTCATGCGCAGATATGCGTGATAACCCAGCAGGGAGGCGAAACTCGTGAGCGGAACGGCCGCCGCGAGCTTCGGCACGCAGAAGGCGACGGCGAGCGCGGAGGCGTCCGCGAGGAAGAAATAGCGGTCGTGCATGTGCGGGAGAAAGAGCGGCACGCCTATCGCGAGGACGGCCGTCGCGACGACGAGCTCGAGGTCGCCGACGCGACGCCTCCGGATTATGACGACTATTATCATTATCGCGCAGATGAGGAACGAGACGAGCATCCCGACCTTCCCGGCGCGGTCCGGATCGCTCACGTTATAGATGAACGCGAAGACAGAGGGGGAGTTGTAGTTGAGCCCGCCGCCTATGGTCGAGGCGTCGCTGAGATAGGTCAGGACCGTGTCCCAGAAGCCGCGCCCGGCTATGATAGCGGGGGAGACGGCGGCGAGGTACGCCGCGGGGAAGACCGGCAGGTGGTACCACTTGACGCGCCCCGTGAAGAGGAACGCCGCGAACATCGGCAGGACGAATATCGCCTGCAGCTTGAACGCGAAGGCGACGCCCGCCGCTATAAGCGCGCGCACGGGCTTTTTCTCGAGCACGAGAGCTATCGAGAGCAGCGCGAGCGAGGAGTAGACGCTGTCGCACTGGCCCCAGAGCGCGCCGTTGAGGTATACCGTCGGCAGCAGGAGCGTCAAGACGAAGCAGAGCCCGGTCCTCACTTCGCTGCCCGTGACGCGCCGCACCATCTTGGCGAGCGCCCATGCGAGCACGAGGTCGAAGAACACGGAGAATAATTTAATAAGGTAAAGCTCCCGGACGGGGAGGTAGGAGCATATCGCGAGGAAGACGAGGTAGGGGACGTTGTAGTTGCCGACGTTCGCGCCTATCGCGGCGATCCCGCCGTGTGCGCGGAAGTACTGCGTCCACGGCGCGAGGAAGTTCTGATAGTCGAGCGTCTCATAGTTGAAGACGAGCATCCTGAGCAGCAAAAGGACGAGCACGGGGATAAAAAAAGCCGCGCATCTCCGGGCCGTGCCGGCGACGCGCAGGGAGGAGAGCATAAGGAAAGCGACCGCTCCGCATACGGTCATGCCGAGCGTGATAAGGGCGATGGCGGCGGAGGATTCCGCCCCGAGCAGGCGGGCGCCCCAGGCCGAGCAGAGTATGAAAAAGACGCCGGGCACGGCCGCGGCGAGTATCTTAGAGGTGCGTGCGCTCATTTTACCCTCCCGAAGGGCGCGAAAAGCCCCGTCTTTTAACAAATTTCCGCTTGACAAGCCCTTTTCCTTTTGATAAAATGACTTGCTATATGGTCAAAAATGAAAAAGGCGCCTCTTCCGGCGCTTACACAAACAGCATAACACAAACGGATTTCAAGTCAAGCACATACGCGAAAACACAGACAACGCTGCCGCGTGTATCATGCGGTAACCAAACGTTACAGGAGTGATCGACCCATGCCTATGAACTTCAGCGATCCCAAGCGGGTAATGTACGGCAAGACCGAGCGAGTCAGCTTCTCCAAGCAGGAGGAGATCATGGAGATGCCCAATCTCCTCGAGATCCAGAAGAACTCGTACCAGTGGTTCATCGATACCGGACTGCGCGAGGTATTCCGCGACGTCGCCGCCATTTCCGACTATTCGGGCAATCTGGAGCTTACCTTCATCGACTACTCTCTCGACAACAACCCCAAGTACGACGTCGAGGAGTGTCAGGCGCGCGACGCGACGTACGCCGCTCCGCTCAAGGTCCGCGTCCGCCTTCGCAACAGGGAGACGGAGGAGATCAAGGAGCAGGAGATATTCATGGGGGATTTCCCGCTCATGACCAAGAGCGGCACCTTCGTGATAAACGGCGCCGAGCGCGTCATCGTCTCCCAGATCATCCGCAGCCCCGGCATGTACTATGAAAAGCGGACGGACAAGACCAACCTGTCGCTCTACAGCGCGACCGCCATACCTTACCGCGGCGCCTGGCTCGAGTACGAGACCGACGCGCAGGACAACTTCAACGTCCGTATCGATAAAAACCGCAAGCTTCCCATCACGTGGCTGCTCAGGGCCATGGGCGCCTCCTGGGAGGAAAAGCCCTATTCGTGGCTGACCTGCGCGCAGGCCACCGGCGGAGCCGAGACGACCGAGCAGCTCAGCGAGATCTTCGGGCCCGACGCCCGCATGGTCTCGACCCTTGAGAAGGACACATGCAAGAACCGCGAGGAGGCCCTCCTCGAGATATACCGCCGCCTGCGTCCGGGCGATCCCCCGACGCTCGAGAGCGCGGAGACCCTGCTCGAGAGCCTCTTCTTCGACCCGAGGCGCTACGACATGTCCAACGTCGGGCGCTATAAGTTCAATAAGAAGATGGCCCTTCCGCGCCGCGTCGCCGGCTTCAAGCTCGCGAGGCCCGTCGCCGATCCCATGACCGGCGAGCTTCTCGCCGAGCCCGGCGAGGCGCTCACGGTCGAGAGCGCCGAGGCCCTCGTGGCCAAGGGCGTGACC
>JAFZAM010000198.1 GCA_017557265.1 Oscillospiraceae bacterium
CGATGCGCTGCTTCTGACCGCCGGAGAGCTGGCTGGGATAGGCGTCCGCCCTGTCGGCGAGGCCGACCCTCTCGAGCAGGGCGCGGGCCTTCTCCTCGGCCTCGGCCTTGCTCAGTCCGAGCAGCTTTATCGGGGCTATGGTCATGTTTCCGAGCACGGTCATATGCGGGAAGAGGTTGAAGTGCTGGAAGACCATGCCCATCTTGCGCCTGTGGAGGTTGATGTCCGTCGAGGGGTCCGTGATGTCCGCCCCGTCGAAGAGGACCGTCCCCGCCGTCGGGCGCTCAAGCAGGTTCAGACAGCGCAGGAACGTCGATTTTCCGCTGCCGGACGGGCCTATCACGACGACGACCTCGCCCTTGCGTATCTCGGCGTCGACGCCGTTCAGGGCGTGTATCTTCCCGCCGTCGAAATGCTTTTCAAGTCCGGAGACCTTTATGAGAACGTCAGTGTCCACTCGTCCTCAGCCTCCTTTCGAGCTTGCCCACGAGCCAAGAGAAGAACATGACCATGGCGAGGTAGATGAGCGCCGCCGCGATGAGCGGCATGAAGCTCTGATAGGTTATGCCGCGGATGATGTTCGCCCCGCGGGTAAGGTCCGTCAGGCCGACGTAGCCGGCGACGGCGGTCTCCTTGAGCAGGACGATGAATTCGTTGGCGAGCGCGGGCAGGACGGTCTTGAACGCCTGCGGGAGCACGATGTACCACATCGTCTGCACGTAGTTGAAGCCGAGGCTGCGCCCCGCCTCCGTCTGCCCCTCGTCGACGGCCATGATGCCGCCGCGGATTATCTCCGCGACGTACGCCCCGGAGTTTATGCCGAAGGCGATGACGCCGGCGAGTATCTTATTCGACGACGAGGCCATGATGACGAAGAAGATGATGAGGATCTGCACGACGACGGGCGTCCCGCGGATGACGGTCAGATAGACCTTGCAGACGCCGTTGAAGAACGCGAACAGCCCCTTGCCGAAGCCGGGACGCATCTCGCCTCTGCGCTTGTCCCACGTCGAGCGGACTATCGAGACGACCACGCCGAGCACGATGCCCACGCAGAGCGCGAGCGCAGTCAGCAGCAGCGTGTTGCCCAGGCCCTTGAGTATGTATTTCCATCTGTTGTCCGTGATGAACGCCGTCACGAACTGGTCGGATATATTGAGCCATAAGCGGCTGAGCCAATCCAACCCGAACTCCCCCTTTCACGAAAGATTGCGGGGACGCGAAGGCCCCCGCGATCTCCATTCCGTAAAAGAACTTATCAGTCGGCGGTTATGTACTTTGCGAGGATGGTGTTTATCGTGCCGTCGGCTATGAGCTCCTCGAGGGCCTTGTTGACCGCCTCGTAGAGGCCGGAGTTGTTCTTGTTAAGGGCGATGGCGTAGTCCTCGACGACGTACTCGGTCTCGAGTATCTTCAGGCCGGGGTTCTTGGCGACGTAGACCTTCGCGGGCTCGTTGTCCATGACGACGCAGTCTATCTTGCCGTTGACGAGCGCCATGATGACGTCGGAGTACTTATTGTAGCGGTCTATCGTGCCGAGGCCCTCGTCCTCGATGTCCCACGTGGTGTAGAGGTCGCCGGTCGTAGCGAGCTGGACGCCTATCGTGTACTGCGCGTCGCCGAAGAGATCGTCAACGCTCGCTATGGGGCTGTCATCCTTGACGACGATGACCTGCTTGCCCTGGGCGTAGCTGGTGGAGAAGTTGACGGTCTTCTGCCTCTCCTCGGTGACGGTCAGGCCCGCGAGCACGACGTCGACCTTGCCGGTCGAGACGGCGGGGATGAGGGAGTCAAAGTCCATGTCCTCGATGACGAGCTCAAGGCCGAGCTTCTGCGCGATGGCGGCGGCGACCTCGGCGTCTATGCCGGTCACGGCGCCGTTATCATAGAATTCATACGGCGGGAACTCGGCGTTCGTGCCCATCGTGAGCTTGCCGGCGGCGACGGTCTGCAGCGAAGAGGCCGGAGCGGCGCCGCCCTGCTTCTGGGCGCAGCCGCTGAGCGCGAAAACGAGCGCGAATACCATGACGAGCACGGTCAGCGCGGCGATTATCCTTAACGACTTTTTCATTGTTTTTTCCTCCATATCGGCGCGCCGGGCGCGCGTCTTTTTCAAAAATTGAATTTATATTACTACCCTTCTGAATAAAATGCAAGTATTTTTTGAAAAATATTTGTTTTCAACATAATTATACGAATATTCGGCTCGATGGGAGATCTTTTCTGTCAAATCGCTCGGATAAACAGCGTGCGGGGCGGCAAAAACGCCGCCCCGCACGGGGTGTATTACCATTCAAAAACCGGGAACTCAGCCGTTCTCCTTTTTCCTGAGACGCGCCAGCATCACGATTATGCCGGCAGCGGCAAGGGCGCTGATGCATGCCCACAGCGCGATGCGGGAATTGTCTCCGGTAAGGGGAACGCTGCCGTAAAGGATCTCGGCGCCCTCTTCTTCCGTTCCGCCGTAGAGCGGGATATCCGCGTCTTCGATCTCCTCGAGATCGTCGGGCTCTTCGGGAGCGGAAGGCTCCTCGGGCTCGGCGGCCTCTTCGGGCTCGGGCTCGTTCTCAGTCCACTGAGCGACGTAGGTCACGTCGGCGGTCACGGTCTCGGCCACTTCGGGAGACCAGCCGCTGAAGCTATAGCCCTCGCGCTCGGGATCGTCGACGGTCGGGGTCGCGGCTCCCGCCTCGACCTCGAAGGTCTCGATGACGTTGCCCTCGCCGTCCTCGTAGGTCACGGAGTAGGTCTCGGGTTCGGGATCCGGATCGGGCTCGACGTAGGGCTCGACCTCAACGGGGATCCAGTGAGCTAGCAGGACGAGATCGCCCTCGACGCGGCTGTCGAAATCATACGGCGTGTCGTCGACGAACTCTTCCTTGTCCACTTCCCATGCCTCTTCCTCTTCTTTGACCTCGTCGTACGGTTCCTTCTCTATGGGCTTGTCTTCGCTGTCCTCGCGCTCAAGGCCGAGGGACCTTGCCGCGACGGGAACGGACTTGACGGCGTCCACGGGAGGCTCTTCGGGAACGGGCTCGGACTCGGCGAAGGCGTAGGGCTGGTAATCCTTGACGGACCAGTAGTCGAACTTATAGCCTGCTCTGTACGGATCCGCGGGCCTCACGGCCTTTTCGCCCCAGACGATGGTCTGGGACGGCACCGCGCTGCCGCCGGCGGAGTCGAAGGACACGGTCACGTATTCCACGGGCTTCCACTCTGCGGTCAGAAAGACGTTGTCTCCGTTCCTCATGGAAAGATTGCAGACCTCTTCCCCGTCATAGAAGTAGCTGACGGAGCTGCTCTTGACGGACGCCGTCTCGGAAACGGACTTTCTCTCTTCCGACATTCTCTCGAGACGCCATCTGTAGAACATGAAGCCGGGTCTGGAGTACGCGTTGGGGTTGAGGGCGACGGTATCGCCGACGAGGATGACCTGATCGGCCATTGTTCCCTGAACGTCGTCGTAGGGACCTGCGTCGAAGTGTACGGTGTACGAGTCGTAAGCTCCCTTGAAGCTCCATTCGGCGTACAGCGTGACTGTATCGTTGTTCTTGGTCGAGAGATTCTTGACGGAAGCGCCGGGATCAAAATGCTCTCCTTCGCCGTCGGCCTGAGTATTCCATCCGGTGAACTCATAGCCATTGCGATAGCGGACGTATCTCGGCAAAGACTGCGCTTGGTCGTAATACATCTCGTAAGTATCGATTATCTCGCTTCCATCGATATTCAGATCGAACTGAACGGTGTACAGTACGTTTGTAAACGTCGGGAAGAGGAACGCGCTCCTGTTGGTACTGTGGAGAAGATAGCTCCCGTAAAAGGGATTCTCCGTGGTGGTGTACTTTTGTCCGGGATACATGCTGTATCCGTGGAGAGTGGTGCTGGAATTCCAGCATCTGAACACCTTGCCCTCAGGAAGATACTCCTCCGGGAACTCAGGTACGATGTAGTCGTCCCCGTAGGTAACTCTGTCGGCGCGAATGAGCGTAGAAAAATCCGCCTGATAAAGGTAAGCCACGCAAGGGATCGACGCCCATCTGGCATAGAGATTGTATTCCCAGTCTCCGGCAGTGTCGTTGGTGACCGAATAGATCCTTTCTTCGCTTTCCGCATCGGTATACCAACCGTTGAATGTGTAAAACGCCTTGATGTGATCCCCGGTCTTGGTAGTCAGGGAATAAGACTTCCCGTACGCGACCTTGACGATGTAGGGGTCGGTGCTTTCCGGATCCCAGCCGTGCAGATACAGCGTACAGGTCCCGCTCGCATCTTCTCCGTCGGCCAGAGCCCCGAGAGGCAGCAGACTGACGCAGATGACGACCGCGAGCAGAACGGTCAGGATCCTCATGATAGATTTGCTTCTTGCCATTATTTCATTTCTCCTTTTTAAGAGTTGTGAAATACTGGCAGCCGGGCTGTCATAGCCGTGCGGCCTTAGACCCCGAAGCTTTGCGTCCCGCCCTTTCGGACGGTTTGCCTTTTTCAGATTTCCGTGCGGGAAAAGCTCCCGTATCTCCGATCCGGTCAGACTGCCGGACTCTGCCGGCGGAGAGCGGTCAGCTTGGTATTTTTCCCGCATTTTCTAAATCTGCAGGCTTGACAGGCCTGTTAGAACGAGCGCCTACTCCTGCAAATTAGGATTTTAGCATAGGCTGTAAAGATTTTCAACCATTTTGTAATCTTTTTGTGCTTCTTTTGATTGGAAAGTGCCGCTACGCCCCGAAGCGCAGACACAAAAAAAGGGAGAGCCCCTGCGGACCCTCCCGTAATTGCCTTGAGACCGGCCTTTATTCTTTTTTCGACTGCTCGGCGCGGAGCTTGATGATCCTGTCGCGCAATACGGCGGCGTACTCGAATTCGAGGAGCTTCGAGGCGCGGAGCATCTCCTTTTCGAGCTTGGCGACGGCCTCCTCGAGCTCGCGGCGCGTCATCTTCACGCCGTCGGCGCGGCGCGCCTCCGTCTTCTCGGCGGCGGAGGATATCTCGATGAGGTCGCGCACGCTCTTGACTATCGTCTTCGGGACGATGCCGTGCTCGGCGTTGTAGGCCGTCTGGCGCTCGCGTCTGCGCTCCGTCTCCCCTATCGCGCTGGCCATCGAGGGCGTCACGGTGTCGGCGTACATGACGACCTCGCCGGAGGCGTTCCTCGCGGCGCGGCCAATGGTCTGGATGAGCGCCGTCTCGCTGCGAAGGAAGCCTTCCTTGTCCGCGTCGAGGATGGCGACGAGCGAGACCTCGGGCAGGTCGAGGCCCTCGCGCAGGAGGTTTATGCCTATGAGGACGTCGAATTCGCCCAGGCGCAGGTCGCGGACGATCTCCATGCGCTCTATGCTCGAGATGTCGTGGTGCATGTAGCGGCAGCGGATGCCGGCCTTCTGCAGGAAGGCGGTCAGGTCCTCCGCCATCTTCTTGGTCAGCGTCGTGACGAGGGTGCGCTCGTTTCGCGCGGCGCGCTCGTTTATCTCGCCGATGAGGTCGTCTATCTGGCCCTCGGTCGGGCGCACCGTCACCTTCGGGTCGACGAGGCCGGTCGGGCGGATTATCTGCTCGACGACGTTGCCGCTGCGCGAGCGCTCGTACTCTCCCGGCGTCGCGGAGACGTAGACGACCTGACCGATGCGCTCGTTGAACTCGTCGAACGTCAGCGGGCGGTTGTCGAACGCGCTCGGGAGGCGGAAGCCGTACTCGACGAGGCTCTCCTTGCGCGACCTGTCGCCGCGGTACATGGCGCGCACCTGCGGGAGCGTGACGTGCGACTCGTCGACGAACATTATGAAGTCCTTCGGGAAGTAATCGAGCAGGGTCATCGGCGCGCTTCCCGGCGCGCGCCCGCTTATGACGCGCGAATAGTTCTCGATGCCGGAACAGTAACCGAGCTCGCGCATCATCTCCATGTCGTACATCGTGCGCTGACGGATGCGCTGGGCCTCGATGAGCTTGTCGTGTTCCTCGAACCACTTTACTCGCTCGTCGAGCTCGGTCTGTATATCTCGCAGGGCGCGCTCCATCTTCTCGCGCGTCGTGACGTAGTGCGAGGCGGGATATACGGCGGCGTGCTTGAGGTGGACGAGCACCTCGCCCGTCAGCGGGCGAAACTCGCTTATCCTCTCGACCTCGTCGCCGAAGAACTCGACGCGGATGGCCTTGTCGAGCGAATAGACGGGGTATATCTCCAGCGTGTCGCCGCGGAGGCGGAACGTGTTGCGCCCGAAGGCGAGGTCGTTGCGCTCGTAGCGCATCTCGACGAGCTTTTTGAGAACGTCCCCGAGCGGCGTCACCTGCCCCTCGCGGAAGGAGATCACCATGCTCTTGTAGTCTATCGGGTCGCCGAGGCCGTAGATGCACGACACGGAGGAGACGACGATGACGTCGCGCCGCTCGAAGAGCGAGCTCGTCGCGCTGTGGCGCAGGCGCTCTATCTCGTCGTTGATGCTCGCGTCCTTTTCAATGAACGTGTCCGTGTGCGCTATGTACGCCTCTGGCTGGTAATAGTCGTAATAAGAAACGAAATACTCCACGGCGTTTTCGGGGAAGAACTCCTTGAACTCGCTGCAGAGCTGGGCGGCAAGTATTTTATTGTGCGCCAGGACGAGCGTCGGGCGCTGTACGCGCTCGATGACCTTCGCCATGGTATAGGTCTTACCCGAGCCCGTGACGCCGAGGAGCGTCTGCTCGGAAAGGCCGTTTTCAATGCCCTCGGCGAGCTTGGCGATGGCCTCGGGCTGGTCCCCGGACGGGGAATAGTCGCTCACGACGTGAAATTCGGGCATCGGTCCACCTCATTGACTGTCGAAGCAGGACATATTGCTTCTGGCGAGGGAGACGTAGTCCTCCCCCGCGACTATGATATGGTCGAGCAGGCGCATGCCCACGCTCTTGAGCGCGGCGGCCGCCTGCTCTGTCGTGCGCAGGTCGCTGTGGGAAGGGAGCGCGACCCCGCTCGGATGATTGTGCGCGAGGATGACCGCCGTCGCGTTGTCGCGCAGAGCGTTCTCCACGAGGCGCCTCGTGCTGAGGTCGGCGGCGCTCGGCTCGCCCTCGGCGAGCTTGCGGACGTTTATGAGCTTGAGCTTGCTGTCGAGCGTCAGCTCGTAGACGACCTCGTCGCGCGCGCCCATGAAATACGGCTTTACGAACTCGCCCGCCTTCTCGCTGGAATTGAGGATGCGATCGCCCTCGTCCCGCCCTCGGGAGATGGCGCCCTTGCGGACTATCGCCGGCGCGAGGGCTATGAGCGCGGCCGTCCGCTCGCCGACGCCCTTGACCTTGCAGAGCTCCTCCTGAGAGGCGCCGAGCACGCCGTCGAGGCTGCCGAAGGTCTCGATGAGACGGTGCGCGAGCACGTTCACGTCCGCGCGGGGTATGGCGTAGCAGAGCAGCAGTTCGAGCGCGGTATGATCGTTGAACGAATCAAGACCGCTCTCGCGAAACTGCGCTCTGAGCCTCTCGCGATGTCCCTCGTGCGGATTGTCCATCGTACTTATCACTCCCCGCCGTACTCGGCGAGGTATCCCTCCATGGCTTTTTTCCGTTCCGGCGAAAGTGCGCCGGTCTCGCTCAAACGGGCGATTATCTCGCGTACGGTCACTATGGGCCGCACGCTGATATCGAGGTCCTCGGAAAGCTCGCGGAGCGTGCTCTTGCGCCCAGTCCCGCGCTCCATGCGGTCGACCATGACGAAGAGCGCCGTGACTTTGATATCGCCGAGGCTCTTCATGAGCGCGAGCGTCTCTCGCACGGCCGTTCCCGCGGTCACGACGTCCTCGACGACGGCGACCCTGTCGCCGCTCACGGGAGCGGCGCCGACTATGCTGCCGCCCTCGCCGTGGTCCTTGGCCTCCTTGCGGTTGAAGGAGTAGGGCACGTCGCGCCCGTAGTTCTTCCAGAGCGAGGCGGCCGCGGCCGTCACGAGCGGGATGCCCTTGTACGCGGGGCCGAAGAGCTTGTCGAAGCTCTCGCCGGAGGCGGCGATGTTCTCGGCGTAGAAGTCGCCGAGCTTGGCTATCTGCGCGCCGGTCTTGAAGTTGCCGGCGTTGAGGAAATACGGGGTCTTGCGGCCGCTCTTGGTCGTGAAGTCGCCGAAGAGCAGGACGCCGGACTCGAGCAGAAAATCGATGAATCTCTCTTTATAGGCTTCCACGGATCACACCATCTGCTTCTTTCTGGAGAGGTTCATCGTCCCCTCCTGCATGTCGCCTATCCAGGCGAGCGCCTTGCCCGTACCGTAGGCCACGCAGGACTGCGCGTCGTCGGCGAGCCTCGTCTTGATGTTCGTGCGGGCCTCGATGAGCTTGTCCATGCCCCAGAGCAGGGAGCCGCCGCCCGTGAGCGTGATGCCGTTTCTGGAGACGTCCGCCACGAGCTCGGGCGGGGTCGCCTCGAGGACGGAGTGTATGGCGTCGAGTATGCGCTCGCAGGGCTCCTCATAGGCCTGCCTGATCTCCTCGGAGCTTATAGAGAATACGCGCGGGAGACCGGTCAGCAGGCAGCGGCCCTTGACCTCGCGGGTCACTTCCTCGGAGCGCGTATAGGCGCAGCCCATCGTTATCTTGAGCTCCTCAGACGTGCGCTCGCCGATGAGGATATTGTGCTTTTTGCGCACGAAGCGGATGAGCGCCTGATCGAACTCGTCGCCGGCTATCTTGATGGACTCCGACTGCACGACGCCGAGCAGCGATATGACGGCTATGTCCGTCGTGCCGCCGCCGATGTCGACGACCATGTGGCCCTGCGGCTCGGCGATGTCTATGCCGGCGCCGAGGGCGGCCGCGACGGGCTCCTCGATGAGATAGACCTTGCGCGCGCCGGCCTGCATGCCGGCGTCGATGACGGCGCGCTCCTCGACCTCCGTTATCCCGCTCGGGATGCAGATGAGCAGGCGCGGCTTGAGCAGGCTGAAGCTCGTCACCTTGCGCAGCAGGTCCTTGAGCATGCGCTCGGTCATCTCGTAGTCGGAGATGACGCCGTCCTTGAGCGGGCGGATGGCGACGATGTTGCCCGGGGTGCGTCCGAGCATGCGCTCGGCCTCCTCGCCGACGGCGAGAAGACGGCCCGTGTTCTTGTCCATGGCGACGACGGAGGGCTCGCGCAGGACTATGCCCCTGTCCTTGACGAATACGAGGACGGTCGCCGTCCCGAGGTCTATGCCGATGTCTTTTCCGAATATCATATCATTCTCTCCCGGTGCGCCTGTTCGACTTGTGCGCCGTGCAGAGCGCGGCCGCCGTCACCTTCGCGGCGCCCGCCAGCCTGAGCACGAGCGCGCACTCGGACAGCGTCGCGCCCGTCGTCACGACGTCGTCGACAAGCAGTATCTTTTTCCCCTGAGCCCCGCTCCCGACGGGGCTGAACGCGCCGGATACGTTGGCCCGCCGCGCGGCGGCGCCGGACATTCCGGATTGCTTTTGAGTATCGAGCTTTTTCGCCAGCAGCCTCGCCTTCGGGAGCCCGAGCTCCCTCGCGAGCGCCGACGCCAGCAGCTTCGACTGGCTGTATCCCCTCTTCGCGTACCTGACGGGCGCGAGCGGCACCCAGGTCACGAGGTCGAAGTCCATGTCCGTATGTCCGCGCAGGCACTCCGCCATGAGCCGCGCGAAGCAGCGCGCGTAGGTCGTCCTGCCGGCGAACTTGAAGCGCAGCAGCGCCTCGGACGCGGCGTCTCTGTATTCGAGCGGCGCCACGCACGCGTCGCAGTTGGTCACCGGGACGCGGCATCTGCCGTAGGTCCAAGGGAGCTCGCGCACGCACTCGGGACAGACCTCCCGCTCGCCTTCCCTGAGGAATTCGCGGCAGAAAACGCACCTCGGCGGATAGATTATATCCAAAACGGAGCGTTTTGTCATCGCGAGAGCCGCGTTTTCAG
Source organism: Oscillospiraceae bacterium (assembly GCA_017557265.1). Classification (GTDB taxonomy): domain Bacteria; phylum Bacillota; class Clostridia; order Oscillospirales; family Oscillospiraceae; genus RGIG7949. The sequence continues at coordinate 9,863 of JAFZAM010000198.1, forward strand.
CCCGCTGTAACGCTTCTGGGGCTTGTCGTTGGCTATCATGGCGGCGACCTCCTCGCTCTCGCCGACGATGATGAGGAGCTCCCTCGCGCGGGTAACGGCCGTATAGAGCACGGCGCGCGAGAGAAGCGTCGGCGCGCATCTGCCGAGCGAGAGGATGACGGCGCGGTACTCGCTGCCCTGCGACTTATGTACTGTCATGGCGTAGGCGAGCTCGAGGTCGGCGAGCATGTCGAAGGTATATGTCACGAGGCGCTCGTCGAAGTCGACGGTCATCATCTGCTCGCCGTGGCTTATCGCCACGACGTGCCCGACGTCGCCGTTGAAGACGCCCATGCCGCTCTCGCCGGAGGCTTTTCTCCATATTATATCATAATTATTGCGGATTTGCATCACTCTGTCGCCGACGCGGAAGACGATCTCGCCGAATTCCTTCTCGGCCTTGCCCTCGCAGGGCGGGTTGAGCGCCTGCTGAAGGCGCTTGTTGAGGCTAATCGTCCCCGTCTCGTAGCGGCGTGTCGGCGCGAGGACCTGTATCTGCAGCGGCGAGATGCCCATCTTGTCGGGCAGTCTCTTCGCGGCGAGCTCGATTATCGTATCGACGGCGCGGGCGGGGTCGCGGCGCGAGAGGAAGAAGAAATCCCCCTTGTTCTCGCCGAGGTCCGGCAGCTCGCCGGAGTTTATCATGTGGGCGTTCTTGACGATGGCGCTCTCGCCCGCCTGGCGGAAGACCTCCGTCAGACGCACCGTCTCGACCGAGCCGCTGCGCAGCACGTCCATGAAGAGGTTGCCCGGGCCGACGGACGGCAGCTGGTTGGAGTCGCCGACGAGGACGAGCCTGCAGCCGGGCTTGAGCGCGCGCAGGAGGCTCTCCATGAGCGTCACGTCTATCATCGAGGCCTCGTCGAGGATGACGGCGTCTGCCGTCAGCGGGTCGGTCTCGTTGTGCTTGAAGACCGGCGTCTGCGAAAACTCGTCGTAGCCCGCCTCGAGCAGTCTGTGTATGGTCGAGGCCTCCGTCCCGGCGAGTTCGCTCATTCGCTTGGCGGCGCGCCCCGTCGGGGCGGCGAGGGCCGTGTCGAG
>JAFZAM010000199.1 GCA_017557265.1 Oscillospiraceae bacterium
GAGCGCCGCCATGTCGCGAGCGGTCGAATACTGCGCGGGGCCGTCGAGCCCGTGCGGGTTTTCAAAGCTCGTCGAGCGCAGGCCGAGCTCCGCGGCCTTTTCGTTCATCAGCGCGGCGAAGGCCTCGATGCTCCCCGCCGTATGGCACGCGAGCGCGAGCGCGGCGTCGTTGCCGGAGGCGAGCAGTAGTCCGTACAGCAGATCGCGCACGGTGAGCGTCTCGCCGGGGACGAGGCCCATCTTCGAGCCCTCCACGTCCGTCCATTCCGCGCGCACGCGGACTTCTTCGTCCGGGTCCGTCCTCTCGAGGACGACGAGCGCGGTCATTATCTTCGTGAGCGACGCTATGAGGCGCTTCTCGTCCGCGTTCTTCTCATAGAGCACCGTCCCCGTATTCGCTTCGTACAGGAACGCGCTCGCCGCGCCGTTCTCCGGCGCTTCGGCCCGCGCGGGGGCGGGAATGAGCGCGAGCAGGAGCGCGGCCGCGGCGATATGTGCGGCAAATCTGAGCGGATATGTGGCTCTTTTGGCTATTTGTCAGTCTTCCTTCTTGTCGGGAATGAGCTCCTTGACCTTGTCGATGACGGTCGGGATGGAGTCTATGACCTTCGTCACGGGGTCGGGCGTGCTGCCCTCGACGGAGAGCAGGCGCACGTTGCCGTCCTTGATGATGACGAACACGGTCGGCGTGATGGTCACGCCCGCGCCGCCGCCGCCTCCGAAGGCGTTGTCTCCGCTGTCCTTCTGGTTCTTGGCGGCGAAGTCCGAGCCGCCGGAGGCGAAGCCGAAGCTGACCTTGGACACGGGGATGAGCGTGACGCCGTCGGGCGTGGTCACGGGGCTCCCTATTATCGTATTGACATCCACCATGTCGCGAAGCTTGGACATGGTCGTCTCCATCAGGCTGCCTATCGGATGCTTGTCCATATTATATCCTCCGTTTCTTTCGTTCATACTTCATTTGGCGCTTTTGGCGCCCGCCAGCTTCACGAGCATGACGAGGCCTATCCATAAGAGGCTGCCGAGCGCGGCGGATATCTCCGCGCGGAGCGACACCTCGAGCGTCTTTCGGTCAAATACGGGAGTGAGGCTGATATCGCGCTTTTTGAGACGGAATGAGTTTTCGATGAGGGGCAGCAGCGTTCCCGCGACTGCGGAGGCCGCCCCGTAGGCGACTGCCGTCCCCGCCGCGTCGTCGCTCCCGTAGACGACGGCGAGCTCGAGGTCGTCTATCGTCAGCTTGCGGCGGAGCCTCCCGAGCGCGTCGGACGCGAGGCGGACTATCTCGACCACCCTGCCCGCGGACGCGCCCTTTTTGGGCTTGCTCTCCTCCGGCTCTTCCTTTTTCTTCTTCTCTTTTTTCTTTTTTCCCTGTTTTGAGGGCATTATTCGAAAACGGAAGGGGCCGTACTTCACGAACGCCGTGACTCCCCCGTCCGCTATCTCGACCTTCGCTCCCGCCCGCAGGAGGAGCAGTATCGCGATGAAGGCGGCGATCGCGGCTATTATTATCGCCGTTTTCACGGCGCATCACCCTCGGGCGGCGCTTCGCCCTCCGCGGGGGCTTCGGCCTGCTGCGTGAGGGCCTCTATGGCGCTCTCGATGGAGAGCTGCTCGTCGTCCGGGCGGCTCTCGCCTATCTCCGGCAGGTCCTCGAGGCTCTTGAGCCCGAAGGACCGCAGGAAGGTGTCCGTCGTCTTGAACTGCATCGGGCGGCCCGGGACGTCGAGCCTCCCGCAGGGCTCGATGAGCCCTCTGTCGGCGAGAACGCCGACTGTATAGGAGCTGTCCACGCCGCGGACCTGCTCGATATAGGTGCGGGTCACGGGCTGGAAATACGCGACGATGGCGAGGACCTCGAGCGCCGCCTGCGTGAGCCTCGGCGGGCGCCTCGTCTCGAGCGCGAGGCGAACGGTCTCGTACGCCTCGGGCGCGGTCACCATCTGGTAGGACTTTTCGAGTCTGATGACGCGCATGCCGCGCTCCTCGAAGGCGTACTGGTCCGTAAGGCGGGCCGCCGCGTCCTCTATCTCGCTCTCGTCCGCGCCGAGGAGCGCGCAGAGCCGCTCGACGGGCACGGGATCGCCGCACGCGAACAGCACGGCCTCAAGCAAATTATCCAACTTCATCTGATTCACTCCCCGGAACGGGCGGCACGTAGGCCATCTCCCATCCGTTTTCGGTCTCGGTCAGCTCGGCCGCGCCGCTCCTGCATATCTCGAGGACGGCGATGAACGAGGCGACGAGCTCGGACCTGTCTCCGCAGGCGGAGAACACCTCGCGCAGGGACATGCTGCCCCTGTCGCGAAGGCTCGTCAGAAGCTCCTCGGTCTTCTTCCCGAGCGGGTAGGTCACGCGGGTCGGGACGACGATGCCCGGAGCGGGCGCTCCGCTCCCGTCCGAGCGGTCGGCGAGGCGCGCCATGGCGGCGGCAAGCTCGGAGGACTCGTGGACGTATCTGTACTCCCCCGCGCCTTTTATCTCGGACGGCGCTTTGGCGAAGGACGTAAAGCCCGTCCTCGCGCGGTGCTCGAACCACTCGAGCTGCTCCTTTATGCGCGCGTAGCTCTCGCGGTTTTTCAGGCTCAGGAGGGAGCTGCGGAGCGTTTCGAGCTCGCTCGGCTCCTCGTCGCCCGTGAGCAGCGTGCGCGCCTTGATATACATCAGGTGCGACGCCATCTCCATGAACTCGCTCGTTATCTCGAGGTCCATGGAGCGCATCTCCTCCATCCAGGCGAGGTACTGCTCGAGGATGAGGGATATCTTGACGTCGACTATCTCTATTTTGTTTTTGCTCAGAAGCTGGAGGATCAGGGCCAGCGGCCCCTCGAAATCCTCCACGTCCCCGCGGGAGTGCACGACTCCCTCGAGCCTGAAGGTCAGATCGGGAATACGCGTCACCTCCCGGCTATCGCCGCAGCGAGCTTAAAGCCCCATTGAGCGAAGTTGAAAAGACCGTCGAATACGAATTCCGACGCCGCCGCGAGCGGACGGGATATGACGCCCGCGAGCATCAGAACTATGAGAAGTATCATCCCGTAGCGCTCGTAGCGCATGAGCTTCATGTACGCGCTGTCGGGAAGGAGCGAAAAGAGCACCTTCGACCCGTCGAGCGGCGGGATGGGGATGAAGTTGAAAACGCCGAGGCACACGCTGAGGTACGCCGTCATGTCGAGAAGCTCGAGGACGGTTTTTCCCCAGCCCTTGTCGTAGAGCCACCACGTCAGGACGCCGCGGACGAAGAGGACGAACACCGCCAGCACGAAGTTCGAGACGGGACCGGCGAGCGCCGTCAGCGCCATGCCGAGCTTCGGATTGCGGAAGCGGCGCATGTCCACGCTAACGGGCTTCGCCCAGCCGAACTTGAAGAGGACGAGCATGAGCAGGCCTATGGGGTCGATGTGCCGCAGGGGGTTCATCGAGATGCGGCCCTGCGACTTGGCGGTCTTGTCGCCGAGGGCGTAGGCCGCGAGGCCGTGGCACATCTCGTGGAAGCTGATGCAGACGAGCGCGGGGATTATCGAGAGCAGCAGCTTTACGAGATACGACCAGTCGAGTTTTTTTATGACTTCTCCGAACGAAAGCATCTTATCCGGCCGTCTCTTCTATGAAAGCTGCGAGCCTGCCTCTCCCCTCGCCGTTCTCGGCGGAGAAGACGATGAGCTCGTCCCGCTCGTCGAGGCCGAGGGTCTCGCGGATGAGCGGAACGTTCGCCGCGAGCTCGCTCTTTTTGCACTTGTCGGCCTTGTTGGCGAGCACGGCGAGCGGACAGCCGACGCTCTTGAACCACTGAGCCATCATGGCGTCGTCGGCGGTCGGTTTATGGCGCGCGTCGACGATGAGGACGCCCGCGGAGATGAGGTCCGTGCGCGCGAAATAGCTCTCCATGAGCTTCGCCCAGCGAAGCTTCTCGGCGTCAGGCACCTTCGCGTACCCGTAACCGGGCAGATCGGCGAGGTAGACCCGCTCGTCGATGAGGAAATAGTTTATGTGCGCGGTCTTGCCGGGAGTCGCGCTCGCGCGGGCGAAATTCTTGCGGTTTAACAGGCGGTTTATGACGGAGGACTTGCCGACGTTCGAGCGCCCGGCGAAGACTATCTGCTTTCGCCCGTCGTCTATGAAGTCCTTCTCCGCGGCGGCGGAGCGGACGAATTTGACGTTGTTGTAGTTCATTCGATCATTCGTTGAGCAGCGCGACGGCGTGCGCGGCTATGCCCTCCCCGCGGCCGGTAAAGCCGAGCTTTTCCTCAGTCGTCGCCTTGACGCTGACGCGGGATGCGTCCACGCCGAGCGCGGCGGCGAGGCTCGCTCTCATGGCGTCTATATGCTCGGCGAGGCGGGGGCGCTGGGCCACGACGGTCGCGTCGATATTCGATACGGAGGCGCCTGACGCGCGGACGAGCTCCATGACCTTTTCGAGCAGGAGCATGCTGCTTATGCCGAGATAGCGGTCGTCCGTGTCGGGGAAATGCTTTCCTATGTCGCCGAGGGCGAGCGCGCCGAGCAGCGCGTCCATGACGGCGTGCGTGAGCACGTCCGCGTCGGAATGGCCCTCGAGCGCGAGCTCCGAGGGTATCTCCACGCCGCCGAGGACGAGCTTTCTCGCGGGGTCGTTTATGAGTCTGTGAACGTCGTATCCGTGCCCTATCCTCATTTCGGGGACCTCCTCGCGACGACGTCCTCCGCCGCGGCGAAGTCGCGCGGCAGGGTGAGCTTGAAGTTGTCCGGGTCGCCCTCGGTCACGGCGACCTTCATGCCGAGAAGCTCCACCGCCTGCGCGTCGTCGGTGACGCTCTTTTTCGCGGCGGCGGTGAGCGCGGCCTTTATTAGCTCGGCGTCGAAGGCCTGCGGCGTCTGCGCGCAGGCGAGCGTATCGCGCTTCGGGGTCGAGGAAACGGCCCCGTCGGCTATAATCTTGACGGTATCGGTGACGGGGACGGCGGGTATCGCCGCGCCCTTTTGCTTAGCGAGCTTGACGACGCGGGAGATGAGCTCCGGCGTCACGAGCGGACGCGCGCCGTCGTGTATGGCGATGACGGAGGCCTCCTTCGAGGCCGCGAGCGCGCCCTCGAGCGCGGACCTGACGCGGGTGTCGCCTCCGCAGACGACGGACGCCGTCTTCGTCGGGGCGTATTTGTCGCACAGCTCCATGGCCTCTGCGAGGCGTTCCTCCCTCGTGACGACGACGACCTCTGACACGTCCGGGCAGGCCTCGCACGCCTC
>JAFZAM010000200.1 GCA_017557265.1 Oscillospiraceae bacterium
CCCGGCCGGCCAGAGCCTCAAAAGATGCTCGCGGCGGGAATACCCTCCCCTCCGGGAGAAGTACGCGCCGGTATATATGTACTCGCCCGAGGCGCTGCGGCGGAAATCGTCAAGATAGGCGCGGCGGCCGCGCTTCTCCTTCTTATCTTTCTTATCTGACACCGGTCAGATCGAATTTGGCGAGCCACTCGCTCGCGGCGCGGCACACGCCCGCGAGGCACTCCTCGCCGAAGGGGCTCTCGAGCCCGGCGTTTTTGAGCAGCTCCGTGAAGACTTTGCTGCCGCCCTGACGGGTGTACGCCATGTAGTGCTCCCAGGCCTTCTTCCGGTCGCTCTGTATCATGGCCCAGAACTGAAGGGACACGGTCTGAGCGAGGCAGTAATCTATATAATAGAAGGGCATGGAGTAGATGTGGTGCTGACGCTGCCAACCCTCGCCCTCGGAATAGAACGGGATGTCCCCGTCGAGCTTCATCCAGGGCATGTATATCCCGAGGAGCTCCTTCCATGCGGCGTGCCGCTCGGCGGGGGTCAGGTCGGGCTTTTCGAAGACGATATGCTGGAAATGGTCGACCATCGTCCCGTACGGGATGAAGGTCAGAGCGCTCGCGAGGTGGCTGTAATAGAATTTCCTCGTGTCGGCGCCGAAGAAGCCCTCGGCCCAAGGCCACGCGAAGAATTCCATCGACATGGAATGGACCTCGCAGCCCTCCATGCTCGGCCAGATGTATTCCATCGGGACGCGGCTGCGGTTCATCCAGTCGGCGAAGGCGTGCCCCGCCTCGTGGGTGACGACCTCGACGTCGCCCTGAGTGCCGTTGAAGTTGGCGAAGATGAACGGGAGCTCGTAGTCGAAGAGGCTCGTGCAGTAGCCGCCGCCGGCCTTGCCCTCCTTAGAGAGCACGTCGAGCAGCTCGCAGTCGAGCATCGTGCGGAAGAACTCGCTCGTCTCGGGCGAGAGCTCGTCATAGAACTTCCTGCCCTGCGCGAGGATGTCGTCCGGCGTGCCGCAGGGGCGCGGATTGCCGCTGCGGAACTCGAGCGCGTTGTCGGCGAAGCTCATGGGATAGGTCTTGCCGAGGCGCTTGGCCTGCTCCTTATATATACTGTCGGCGACGGGGACGAGGTACTTGCGCACGGCGGCGCGGAACTTCTCGACGTCGTCCTTGGTATAGCAGTTGCGGCCCATGCGGTAGTAGCCGAGCTGCATGTAGCCGTCGTAGCCGAGCTTGCGGCCCATCTTGTCGCGCAGGCGGACGAGCTTGTCGTAGAGCTCGTCGAGCGCGGCCTGATTGTCCTTATACCACTGACCCTCGGCCTTCCAGGCGGCGAGCCGGCGCGCGTCGTCGGGGTCGGTCTTGAACGGGGTCATCTGGGAGATCGTATATACGCCGCCCTCGAACGGGATCTGCGCCGAGGCGAGCAGCTTTTCATATTCCTGCGTGAGATCGTTCTCCTGCTGGAGCTCGGGGATTATCTCGGGCGAGAAGGTCTTGAGCTCTATCTCGGCGTTTATGAACATGAGATCGCCGTATTCCTTCTCGAAGTCCGGGCGGAACTTGCCCGCCAGCATCGCGGCCGTCCAAGCCTGCTCGTATTCCTGCAGCTCGGGCATGGCGGCATTCCAGAATTTCATCTCCGCGTCGTAAAACTCGTCGCGGGTGTCGATGCTGTGGCGGATGCTCGCGACGGTCGAGAGCGTCGCGACGTGCTTCTTGGCGGTCTCGTGGTCGAGGAAGGCCTCCTTCGCGGCGGCATAGTCGGAGGCGGATGCAAGTCTGGCCGTCAGAGCCTTCAAATCGGTCTTTATGGCCTCGACGTCGGGTCGCTCATAAGGTATCTCCGAAAACTTCATCCTCAAGCCTCCTTTTCGGGCGTTTTCGCCCCGGTTTTTCTCTCGCTTTAAATCGAAAGAGACATTCCCACATATAAAATCTATCCTACAATCTAACACAAATCGAGGGAGAATACAATATCATAATCCAAAAGAATACGCAAGAAAAACGCATAATTTTTGTTAAAAAGTTGCTTTTTCCTCTTTTCAGGCGGTTTTGCGGAGTTTTGCTTCAGTGAATTATATGAATAAACAGGCAGACCGGCGGGTCCGAAGGGACCCGCCGGCCTGATATCACGGCGCTCACACGCCGTAGACGTCCTTGACCTTCGCCTCGAGGTAGTCGAGATAGTATTTCGGATCGAACGGAGCCCCGAGCACGCGCTCGAGCAGCTTGTCGGGAGCGTAGAGGCTGCCGTGCTTCCAGATGTTCTCGCGGTTCCATGCGTTTATCGGCGCGAAGTCTCCCCTGCTCAGGCAGCCGTCGACGTCGACGCTCTCGCGCATCTTCGCGAGGAACTGCGCCCCGTACGCGCTGCCGAGCGCGTAGGACGGGAAGTAGCCGACGGCGCCGCCGGACCAGTGGCTGTCCTGCAGGACGCCGCGCCTGTCGTCGGGCACGTCCACGCCGAGGTATTCCTTATACAGTCTGTTCCACTCCCCGGGCAGGTCGTGCACGGCGAGCTCGCCCGCCATGACGCGCTTTTCGATCTCGTAGCGTATCATGACGTGCAGGCAGTAGGTCACCTCGTCGGCCTCGGTGCGTATGAGCGACGGGCAGACGCGGTTGACGGCGCGGTAGAAGTCCTCCGCGGTGTACTTTGAAAGCTGCGGGAAGAGCTCGACGAGCTTCGGGAACGCGAGCGCGCAGAAGGCGCGGCTGCGGCCGAGGATGTTCTCGTAAAATCTGCTCTGGGATTCGTGCACGCCCATTGAGACGCCGCCGTCGAGGACGGTATAGGCGAGCTCGGGGGCGCTGCCGGTGTCGTAGAGCGCGTGGCCGCCCTCGTGGATGACGGAGAACATCGACATCGAGAAGTCTTCCTCGTGGTAGTGGGTCGTGATGCGCTCGTCGAAGTGGGAGCCGAGGCTCGTCGTGAAGGGGTGCTCCGTCGTGGCGAGGCCGACGTGGTCGAGGTCGAGCCCCATGGTCTTCATCAGCCAGTAGGAGAGCTCCTCCTGCTTCGCGGCCGGGAAGCAGCCCTTGATGACGGAGTCGTCGACCTGCGGCGCGGCGACGGCGCGCGCGATGAGCGGCACGAGGCGCTCGCGCAGGGCGGCGAAGAACCTGTCGCAGGTCTCCATGGTGAGGCCGTCCTCGTACTCGCCGAGCCAGTAGTCGTAGGGCTTCTTGGCGGGCTCGATATAGCCCGCGAACCTGACGTTCGTGTCGAATATCTGCTTGAGCAGGGGCTCGAAGAGCGGGAAGTCGCTCTTCTCCTTGGCCTCGTGCCATACGGCGTCTGCCTCGGCGAGCAGGCGCTGATAGGCGACGTACTCGTCCATCGGTATCTTGCGCATGCTGCGCACGTCCTTGAGCAGCAGATACACCTGCCTGCGCTCGGACTCGTCGAGCTCGTCCTTGTTCGCGTCGAGATATTCCAGCAGCTCGACGGTCTCCTCGCCTGTCGCGAGCTTGTAGCTCTCCTCGCTCAAAACGGCGAGGGTCTGGGCGCGGTTCTCGGCGGTGCCCTTGGGGGCGCCGGTCGTCCCGTCGTAATAGATGAGGCCCATGGCGTGCTCGTAGGCGGCCATGCGGGCCTGACGCGCCTTGAGCTCGGCGCGCGCTTCGGTCAAAGTCATTTTTCTTACCTCCGTATGGGTCGTTTTCTTCCACGGACTATATTACCCCGCTCCCCCGCTCTTTGCAAGCAAAACCGCGCCCCGGGGGCGGAGCGCGGTTTCGTTTTTCATTTGCGCGGCTTTTCGGAGCACTTGCCGCGGCAGGAGGCGCAGTCGCCCGTGCAGCCGCCGCTCCCGCAGGAGCAGCCGCCCTTTTTCAGAGCGGCGCGCAGGGCGAGCGCAAGCAGGCCGACCACGACCGCTATGACGATGATATCGACCGGACTCACGAGAGCAGACCCCCTATCGTGTTGACGAGCAGCGCGACGACCCACGCGACGGCGCATTGCCAGACGACGACGTACAGCGCCCAACCGCGCCCCATTTCCCGGCGGACGGACGCGACGGCGGCGACGCACGGCGTATACAACAGGCAGAAAACGAGCA
>JAFZAM010000201.1 GCA_017557265.1 Oscillospiraceae bacterium
CCCAGCCGAAGCCGTAGGGCAGCTCGACGTTACCGCTGTAATACTTGACACCGGTGGAATCAAAGGCGTCCGTCTCGCTGATGAGGGTCAGCGCGGCGACGTCGCGGAGTTTGAGCGTTCCGTCAAGATCCAGAGCCTTGTGTTCGGTATCGGTGTCGTTCCACGTGGCGACGGTAAGCGTGCCGCTGCCGTCGCTGCGGAGCTCAAAGTCTCCGCTCGCGGTCAAAGGCTCGGACATCGGCGTACCGATGAGATAGTTGTTGCCCTTCAGGACGACGGGGCAGGTAGCCATCAGGTGAACGTGCGTCAAGTCTTTGAGCGTGAGAGTGTTGACCTGCTGAGAGTCTTCCACCTCGTCTTCGGAAGTTGGCTTGTACGCGCTCCCGTCGGCAATAATCGCACCGCGCGTGCTTTCGTCGACGCGGTCGCTGATCGAGCCGGAGATCGTGTAGTCAAGCAGATCGTCTTCACCGATGTCAACGTAGTCGGCCGTATAGTTGTACAATGTTCTCGTTCCCACGACGTTTCCGTTTTCGATTATATCCTCTGTAATAATCGTCTCAGAGATTTTCATCCTGGTGAAATAGAGCCGACTGAGGGAGTACTCCGCGACGACTACGACTTCGGCGGCTCCGAGATTAAGACTGCTGGAATAGACAGGCCGCAGGTCGGTCCAAGCAACGCATTTTATGAGCTTATCCGTCGAGCCGGGAACGATGTAGTACAGGTTGCCGACATTGTTTGTGTCGTTTCTCAGCGTTTCCTTGGTCGTGTAGGTCGCGCCGTCGTATTCGACGGACAGCGTCAGACCGGACGAGGTGCTCGCGCTCGTAAGCGGGCTGAGGCGGATGTAGGTGTTCTTGGCGGTCACGCCCACTCCGAGACCGGTGAGCAGCTCGTCCAAAGCTGATCCGTAGGAAGCGGCTACAACGTCGTAGGTCGTGTCTCCGTAATCCTCATAGAGCTTGGAATAAGTCCTGTAGCTCAAGTTGCCGTTCGCGTCGACCTGATAACGGCACATATAGCCGATCGGGTAGTACGCTCTCAGCGTGGAACCGAAGAAGAAATCGGTCGAGGTCCTGGAGAACGCCTTGTTATCGCCGTAGAGCTCCACGATGCCGTCGAAGCAGTTGATGTTGCCGACGGTCAGGAGGCCGTACTGATGACCGCTGAAGCTGGCCTCGCCGCCGTAGACGTTTATGCCGCCCATGACGTATGCGCCGCTGTAAGTGTTATCGGTGACCCTCAGGACGGGGGAGGAGGTCGGCGAGTTGGACGCGCCGACGGTCAGCGTATTGCCGACGTTGAGCAGGGCGTATCTGTACGCCGTGTTCTCGTCGCTTATCGTCAGATTGACGGTGCCGACGACCTGCATGTCGTACGTGACGTTGACGACGCCGCTGGCGTTCAGCGAGCCGTTGCCGCGGACGGTCAGATCGCTGTAGGCGAAGATCGCCACGTCGGAGGTCGAAGCAGTCAGCGAGCTCCTGCCGGCGGCGGTCAGGATGACGTCGGCCTCTATGTTCAGCAGCGGGTCGTTGCTCGCGCTGACGACGTTCAGAGAATCGAGAGTCATCGCGCCGACGGCGTCGGTGGCGTTGATATGGAGTTTCGGAGCCAGCTCCTGATCGTTGCTGCCGCTGAGCGTAAGACCCGTGCGGGTCAGATTGAGCAGCTGCGTGTCGGGATCGTAGGTCCAGCCGGTGCCGGAGAAGGCGCTGATATCAACTCCGTTGACGGTCACGCCGATGGTCTTGAGGGAGACTGTGATCTCCTGATTCTCGGTCAGACCGAGTATGGAGTAGACGCCCGTGGTCTCGTCATAGACGTACGTCGTATCGCCGACGGTGGTGCCGTCGCCGGAGGTGAACCGGATGGCGTTGGCATAGACGTACTCGACCATGGGCAGAGCCTTGCCGGACAGCTTGAACTTAAAGTCGCCGCCCGCCGCCACGCTGGCGATGTAGCCGCTCTCCGGATCCAGACTCAGTCCGTTCTGGCTCTCGCCGATGGTGGGCCAGGTGACGAGGTTGTAGGTCGTGGAGGAGAAGATCGGCTCGAGGGTATAGTCGGTGTCGACAGAGGGAATGGTGTAGCGCAGCGAGGTGGCGGGAGCCGTCACCGAGTTGCCGTTCGCGGGAGCGGTCCTCCAGTAGGAGACGGTCTTGCCCTGATTGGGCGTTACCATGACCGTGAAGTCGTCGCCCTCGTGGACGTTGACGGAGAGAGACGAATCGCCGTTGAATCCGCCCTCGGGCAGCGTGTACTTATAAGTGCCGCTGGCGGAGATGTCAAACAGCGTGATCTCGTAGACCGGCTTCTCCTTCAGGTAGACGGTCAGCTCCTCATTGCCGCTCAGAGCGGGAATGACGTAGGTCGAGGCGGAGGAGTAGAGAACGACGTCCTTGCCGTCGAGCGACTTGACCGTGCCGTTGAGCGGGGAGACGAAGTAGTACTTGTCGGTTCCCGTGGTGTAGACGTAGGACCTGTTCTTGCCGACGGTGTCGCCCTCGGCGACGGTAACGGCGCGAGGATCGTATTCCGTGGTTGCCTCGAGAGCCGTGCCGGAGCCGGTCCAGCCGTCAAGGACGACCCAGCCGGGATAATCGATGGACACGGAGACGGGAGAGCCGCCGGGGACGTTCTCGACGACCTTGCTGTCGCCGCTGAGGAACTCCTCGCACGTGAACGAGTAGTCCCTGTCGCCGATGATGTAGTTGATCACGGCGTCGGGCACCATCTCGGAGGTGCGGGTGAGATCGTAGGTCAGCGTGAGCGTGAACTTCTGCTGCAGAGTCCAGCCGTATACGGTCGTATCCTGATCGAGCGTGAGGACGTAGGTGCCCGCGGTATAGTCCGCGACGCCCTGCGTGCCCTGGGAGACGTACAGACGGCTCGTATCCCACTCATAGCCGAGAGCGGGCTTGACGGTGATCTCGGTGCCGCCCTTGACCTTGGCGCCGGAACGGATCGTCGCGACTTCGCCCTCGTCGTCTATGTAGGTGGCGGTCATACCGTCAGCGTTGTTGCCGTCGATGTAGTTGAAAACGTAGCCGTCGCGCTCGAACACCGCGTATAGCGAGCAGCTTATGCCGGGCATAAAGAACTCGAACTCGCTGGTCTGCTTGCCGTCGTCCTCATCGTCGTAGGACGTGACCTGGCCTTGCTCGGTGTAGCGCCACTCCTTGAAGTGGTAGCCGTCTTTGGCCGTGGCCGTGAAGATGAAGCGCGAATTCTGGCGGACGACGCTGCCGCTGGCGAGCGACTCGTCGCTGCAGGTTATCGTGCCGCCGTTGACGTCGCCGGCGACGCCGAAGACGAGGGTGTTCTGCCTGATGGCGAACTGGACCTCGACGGTGGTGTCTTCGGCCAGCATCGTGTAGACCAGGGTGTTGGCCTTGGTGTTCTGGGACTTGCCGTTAATGTACCAGTCGTAGACCTCGTATCCGTCGTCGGGCTGGGCGCTGAAGACCATCCTGACGCCGGCCTGGACCTGCGTGGAGAGCATGGCGTCGCTTTCCAGCGGGCCGGAGGATACGCCGGTCTCGGGCACGAGCATGTAGGCGCGTCCGACGTTCAGATCGTCGAAGGGCCTCACGCCGACGTCGACCTTAAAGGCCGCGCCGAGGACCGTGAGCTGGCCGGAACGGTAGGTTATCTGGTAGTTGGGGAGCTCCTTGGTGCCGATGATGGAGTAGGCGCCGCAGAGCTGGCGGACGTTGGACGCCGTGAACTCGGTGCCCGCGGTATTGTAGTACTTGGGGGCGATGCTCTCGCCTGCGTACTTGAAGGCGCCGTTTACGAAATCGCAGTCGGCCCAGCTGCCGTTGACGAGATCGAGATCGGAGATGAAGATAACGTCCGCGCTGGCGGAGGGATCCTCGCCCGCGATCAGATCCTTGGGTATCTGCAGGGTGACCGCGCGGGGCAGGACCTCAATGGCGGCGGAAGCGATCTCGAGCGCGCCGTCGGCCTGCATGTAGACGACGTAGACTCCCGCGGGAATGCCGGCCTCGATGAGGTAGGCGCCCACGTCGGGCAGAGCCGAGATATAGGAGTTGACGTCATCTCCGAAGAGAGCGTAGCCGTCGACGAACTCAACGCCACCGGACGAAGCGTCGGCCGGCGCGGTGAAGTACCACCTCGTACCTTCGATGCTGTACCAGTATTTCTTGCCCTTGACGGCGGTGCCGGTGAATTCAACGGCGCCGGAGAGAGCCGCGCGGCTCAGCGGGGCCGCGAGGTACATGCTGATCGAACTCGCGTTGATATCCGTCGTGGAGGTGACGCCCGCCGACTTGCTGACCTCGCGGAATATGATCTCGGCCTCGTCGCCGTAGGTCACGGAGGAGGGCAGGTCGATGTCATATCCGGTGGAGCGCTGAGACAGGTAGAGCGTCGTCGCGGAGCAGGATTTGAAGATGTAAGAGCCGGAGTAGTAGGCCTCGACCGAGTACATGCCCTCGGGCAGTATCTGATCGAGCACCGCGGTCGCGGTACCGGCCGCGCTCACCGGCACGTAGTACTGGTAAGACTGTCCGGTCGCGTTGGAGACGAGGTTGAAGGTGACCGTGCCGCTCGGGATGGACGCGCTGTCGGGATGGGCGTTGCAGACTTCGGCGTAGAGCTGGATGCCGCCGCCGGCAACGTCGGTCACGGAGACCTCTTTGATGTAGCTGGTGCGCTTGGAGTGGGTCAGCGTCACCTGATCGGAGTAGGCGGTGATGGAGGTGCCGTCGGACTTGGTGATGACGTTGACTCTGCAGCGGTAGTCGCCGGCCGTATCGACGCCGGCCGAGGCGAAGGTCAGGGTCTTGTTGGTCTCGCCTATGAGATCCTCCCAGGCGCCCTTGACCGACTTCTGCCACTGATACTGAACTACCGAGTAGTAGTTGTTGATCGTCTGCCCGTCGGGGCCGGTGACGACCGCCGTAAGGTAGGCGTTCTTATCCGGGTAGACGAGGAGCTGGCCGTCCTGCTCGTCGTCGGACTCCGTAACGGTTATGCTCGGATAGCCGTTGTCGGCCTTGGTGCGCGCGGGGACGAGAGCCGACGGAGTCGAGAGCGGAGGCACGGGCGCGAGCCTCTCGACCTGTATAGCGTATTCGTATTCGGTGTAGGCCGGAAGGTTGGTGTCCTCAAAGAAGTACTCCTTGTAGGGCTTGCCTTCTTCGTCATATTTGATCCTGTAGTGCGCGGAGTCGCCCGGGGCTATCCTTGCGACCTCCTGCAGACCGCCGCCGACGGGGAAGTCGAACTGCTTGTAGATGATGAAGGCGGAGCAGGGATCGTTATAGGTCCAGGTCAGGACGTTGGTGTCGCTGGTGGTGCGGTCGTAGTCCTGCTGGAAGTCGTCGGGAAGCAGGGGCGGCTTGGCGACGTCGTTGACGATGAAGCTTATGACGGGGATGCGGGCGCTCGTGGCCTGACCGGTCACGAGATTGTCCAGTTCGCCTGCCTCGGAGGCCTTATCGCCGAAGACGTAGTAGTAGCTGAAGAGCTTCCAGTTGAAGTAGTAGCCGTAGGGCTGGAACTCAAGCGGCATGTTCGCGACCTCGGCCGCGATGGTGGTGCCTTTCATCGTGGTGTCGGCCCAGCCGCCGGCCGGGTTGATGGAGAACTGGCCGCCGCCGGTGCTCTCGAAGCCGGACTGACCGACGTCGACCTGACCGCCGGCGCCGCCGCCTATCTTGAATTCGATCTCGGCGCCGAGCGAATAGGAGTACTCGTCCTCATGCGAGATGGAGATCTCCTGCTCGATGCTGCCGTTGCCGTAGCCGACGCCCGCGGCTTCCTGATCCCACTCGACTATGACGTCATAGCCCTTGGAGGAGGAGGGATAGGAGGCGGGATCGCCGGGAGTCGAGGTGATGGCCTCGCCCCTGATGGCGGGCAGCACGTCGTAGTTGCCCTGGATGGACTCGTAGTAGTCCAGCGTCAGGACCTGATAGGCGGGCTGATATGTGTTGGTCACGATATCGTATGTCTCGTCGTATCCGTTCTTTTCATTCGGGACGAGGATGCGGTATACGTAGTTTTCCGTGGGTATGCTGAAGAAAGCCACGGCGTCCTGATCGCCGTAGGTGCCGAAGGTCATCGTATACTCGTAGGAGGTGGAGTGAGCTTCCTCGTACGAGAGCGTGAACCCGACGCCCCATTCGATCTCGAACTCGATGGACGCGCCGGTCAGCTCATGGTCGCCCCAGGCGCCTACCGAGAAGTCGACGCTTATCGTGGTCGTGTCGGTGGTGCCGTGGGTCATGCCCCAGGAGTTGGTGTTGTTGCCCGCGAACTCATATCCGGTCGCCTCGTCGACGTCCTCGAAGTAGGGGGCCGCGGCGATGACCGCGAGCACCTTCGGGTCGGAGTAGGTCAGGTAGTGCTGGCCGGTATACTCCATGATGATGGTGTCGATGTCGCAGTCGATGAAGGTCAGAGCCTGCGAGCGGTTGTCGGTGGTGCGATAGGAATCCGGGCAGGTTATCGTCGCGACGAGATCGCCGCCCGAGGTGCCGTTGACTACTGCGTACTGGCTGTAATGCGACTCGTTTGAACCGTTGCTGACGACCGAAGCGTAGTGATAGGAACTCGTGACGAGTATCTGATATCCTTTGCCGTTGATATCAGCGGCGGCTGCGCCGTACTCGGCGTAAAAAGTCTGCTGATCCTCGCTGTCGTAATGGTTGCGGGCGCCCCAGTATTTGCCGCCCGAGGCCAGCGAGTGCTCGCCGTCGTACTTCTCGTCCATCTCGCCGTACAGGGAAAGAGTGGACTGAACGGCCTTGTAAAGGCAGCTGTCGAGATAAAGATAGGGGTACTCCGCGCCCTCGGGCTTGAATACGGCCGAGTTGGTCTTCATGTAAGGCGTGGAATAGTATTTATCGTCGTAGCCGTTGCCGGATACCCAGGAGGTGACGGTGTGTCCGTCGAGGACGTTGTCCTCATAATGACCGTCGACCGGCTGCAGCAGATCCGAGGAATTGACGAGCAGGCCGGCCTGCTGATCGTATATGTAGGTAACGGCCGTACGCTGAGTGTTTCCCTCCAGGACAGTACCGACAAATCCCGAGAACTGCTGCAGATCGCTCACGGGCTGGCCGGTGGCGATGAGTTCCTCGGTGCCGTCCCCGTCAAGATCGCCCTTGATGAGGCTGACGCGGGCCTGCTCGCCGAGCTCGCCGGTAGCGAGATCGATGGCGGACCTGCTCTGCAGCATCCTGCTGCGGTCGCCCCAGAGCATGACGGCCTTGCTGGCCTCGAGCCTGCTCATGGCGGAGGCGAATATCTGTTCGTTGACGACCGCGCTGCCGTAGGCGATGCCGAGATCGTCGATACCGTCGCGGTTGAAGTCGCCGGAGACGAGAGAGATCATGTTGGGAACGTATGAGTATTCCCCGTTAAGAGGATGGCTCCATACGCGGCCCCATTTGGACATGTCGATCCAGTCGCCTTCGGAGGAGTTGGAGTTCTTCTGGTACTTGTAGACGTCTATGCGGGCGTTCCCGTTTTCGCCCACGTAGACGGCTATCTCGCTGATGCCGTCGCCGTCATAGTCGCCGGCTGTGACCTGCAGGAGGTTCTGCCAGTACATGTCGTATTGCGTCAGGACCGCCCTGGGATCGACCCAGCCCCCGATCGAACTGAGATCGGGAAGAGTATAGAACGGGGTGACGTCGGCCAGGTTCTTCTTCGAGCCGAAGGCCTCGGTGCGCGCATTGTATACGCGCATCTGCAGCTTCGAGGTCTCCACGTCTTCGTTGCTTACGACGACGTTTCCGCCTGTAAAGCTAATGCTATACGGGGTCTTTTTGACCGTCTCGAAGCCGACGTAGACGATCTCGCCGATGAGTCCGTCGCCGTCGAAGTCGCCGGCCGCGGAGGCGTACATCTCCATGCCGACTCCGTTGCCGCCGCCGGGGATGCCGTTTATGCTCGAGGCGGCGACGTTGTTGTTGCCCTTGCCGTAGAGCTTGGACCCGGACTTGCCGGCCACGGACAGCTCGAAGATCTGGTTGCCCGTTATCTTCGTGCGGCCGAAGGGGTTGTCAGTCGTGTTCGGGTCGTAGCCCTCGGGAAGGACTGTGGTGTCGAAGCCCAGCGCGGTAAAGACGTCCGCGTCCATGCCCTCGAAGCCGTTTTCGAGGTTGGTCGCGGCCTTGACCGGAGCCGACATGGCGGGCAGCATGCCGAATACCATGACGAGCGCCAGGATCGCGCCGAGCAGCCGACTAAAGTTTTTCTTCATCTTGTTCCTCCTTTTCGACAGAATTGTCGTTGGTTTCCTCAGATAGGGTTTTCCGTTTCCGGATGCCGATGCACAGCAGAGTGAAGACGACGCCGAGGGCGAAGGCGATCACGCCCGCGAGGATGTATCCGCCCGCCGTGTTCGGCAGGACGAAGGCGCCGAAAACGGAAGTCTCGCCTCCCGCGCCGGGCGGCCCGGCAGCGGTCCTTACCGAGACCACGAGCCCTATGAAGAGGGCCAGCGTCGCCGCGGAAAGAGCGCCGAGAGTTTCGCTGCTGCGTTTTTTGCGGAGGCGTCTGCTTCGCGCCGAGACCTCTCGCATGGATTCGTCAAGGGAGTATTTCAATGTCACCACCTCTTTCCGACGTTGGATTATGATTCTTGTCTGTCTATTAGTCGCGCTTTTTGCGGATTTTTCTCATATTTTTTAGATTATTTGTATATTTATATATATCCTTCCTTAATTAAACGAAAAAAGCCCGCCTTCCGTGCGGAAGACGGGCCGCGGGAGAGCCGGTTTATTCTGTTTTCCTCGCTTCGCCGGTGAGCCGCCGGAAGGAAAAGTAGAGGACGACCGCCGCCGCGAGCGGGAGCGCGTAGCCTATGTAAGGGAACGCCCCGTGCCCGGAGACGAGGAGGTTGTAGAGCGCGTGGAAAGTCGTCGAGAGGGACAGCGCGCCCATGACGCCCGCGAGCGTGACCAGGCGGGAACGCCTTATTATCACGAGCCCGAACGCGAGCGCGAGCACGCTCACGACGTGCATGACGCCGACCGCTAGGCCGCGGATGAGCGTATAGGTCAGGCTCTCCGCGCCGGCCGTGAGGATATAGCAGCAGTTTTCAAACGTCGCGAAGCCCGCCCCGAGCGCGACGGCGCAGAGGAATATCGTCTCGTCCTTGGGGCGGAAGACGTAAAGGATGAAGAGCAGCGGCAGCAGCTTTATGATCTCCTCGACGACGGGGGAGATGTAGATCGAGATCTCGTCCTGGGGGAGACTGCCGAGGGAGGTTATATATCCCGTTATGTACGCCGAGAGCAGGCAGAGCACCATGCCGGCCAGAGACGAGAGCATGAAGCGCCGCGCGTCGCCCCTGACGAAAGCGGCGGTCACCGCGAGCGGGACGGTTATGCAGATGAGGATGTTTTCCGCGTATATCATGCCCGGACGACCTCCCTCTCCATTGCGACGTGCATCAGCACCATCATGACCGTGCTGCCGACGAACGGGACGAGATAGTAGGGGTCCGCGCTCATATACATCGAAAACAGCGACCACGTAAAGCCGCCGTACGCCAGGCACAGACTGCGCGCGGGAGCGTCGCCGCGCCTGAGGCTGATGATTATTTTGACGAGGAAGAAGAGAAAGACCGCGATGATGACGGAGTAATTGAACACGTCCGCCATGATCTGCGTCTGCTCTGGGACGAAGGACCAGAGCGTCTCGCCGGCCATGAGCGCAGCCCCGACGAGGACGAGACATTTCCATTCCCGTTTGTAGAGCCCGCCCGTCCGCTTTATCGAGCGGGCGACGACGACGACGTAATACGTGAAGAATATCCCGTCGAATATGTCCTTGAACCACTCCCCGGACCAGAGTATCCAGAGCGCGATGTTTATAAGCGTAAAGCAGACCGCCCCGACGGTCACGGCGAGCATCTTTTTGCGGCTCCTTCCGAGCAGCGCGACGAGCGCCGCCGCCAGCAGGAGGAGCCCCCCGTCCTGACTGATCTCGGAGGAGGAATAGGGGAAGCGGAAGTCGGGCCGTATCAGGCCGTGGACGAGCCAGTAGAGCTCGCTGAGCATGAGAGCGACCATGCCGAACAGAAAGAGGATCGTCGGAAGATACTTCTCCCTGCGGTCAAGCCTCCTGTACGTGCGCGCGCATATTACGACGAGGGCCGCTATCTGGACGATATTGCAGCCGAATCCCAGCCACTGGTAGACCATACCGTTAACGATTTGCTCCGTCGCGTATCCTGGCGCATAAAAACGCGAAGCAGACGCCGAGGATAAAGGCCGGAGTCCCGACGACGGCGTATCCGAGATACGGCGCCGAGAGCACCAGACTGCCGTATACGCTCGTCGCCGCGCCGCCGCGGGCGGAGACAGCGGAGACGGACAGAGAAAGCGCGGCGAGTATGACGACGCACGCGCATGCCGAGACGGCGTACGCGGCCGCTGCGCGGCGGCGCTTACGCCGGAGCATCAGCTTTTTCGAACGGTCCCGGACGTCGCGGAGCTGGTCTTCAATATCCCGCATATTCGAAACCCATCCTTTCCAGAGTCTCGCGCAGCGCCTGACGGCCTCTGTGCGCGAGGTTATAAGTCTGCCGGACGTTCCTGCCCATGACGCGGGCTGCCTCCTCGTGGCTCATCTCCTCGAAATAGAGGAGATAGAGTATCTGGCGGTAGTCCTCGTTGAGCCTGGACATGGCGGCGTAAAGAGTCCTGCTGCGCTCCTCGCTTATGAGGTCGAGATCGTTCGGGACGTCGGCCTCGTCGGCCTGAGCCTCCGCGATCTCCGGGTAGAGCCGTCTGCGCCGCAGATGCGTCAGCGCGAGCTTGCGGCCTATGCCGAACAGCCACGTCCGGAAGGAGCTCCTCCCGCCGAAACGGCTCGTGCCCGAGGCGGCGACGGCAAAGGCGTCGAGCATCAGCTCCTCGGCGTCGTCGATGTTATGTACGATGCCGTTGAGAAACAGCGTCAGGCTCTCCCTGTGCCGATCGAGCAGGATGCGCATATCGTCGTCGCTCCTCCCGTCGAGGAAGCGAAGGTATATTGTTTCGTCCGTTTCGTGCATTGAAGCGTCCTCAGAGCGTTATCGCAAAAGGATCCGAATGTTCTTTCAAAATCCGCATTTCTTTAAATTATATATGAGTCTGACAAATTTTGCAATAGATTTAAGGCCTTGAAGGACAGTTTCCGCCGCCCGCTTCCGGTTAAAAAAAGATCGCGCCGCCCCGAGTTTTTCACGGCGCGTCTTCGTTGCTATTGTCCGCGCTATGAGTTATAATAACATAAATAACCGAAAAAACGTCCCGCGCGAAAACGACGGGGAGGTGACCGGGCATGGGAATGTCCACGCTTAAAAAGCAGATAAAGGATTTCATCCTGACCGAATGCCATCAGGAGAAGGTCGGCGTCGCGTCCATAGAGCGCTTCAACTCCGCGCCCAAGGGCATGCACCCGACGGATTTCCTGCCGGGGTGCAAGTCGGTCATAATGTTCTGCACGCGCCTGCCGGACGGCGCCGTGAACGCCGCCCTGAGGACGTACGAGGACCGCAACTTCGACGTGCACGGGCAGTACGGCATGTTCGGCTACGTCGGCGTCCCGAACTACAACCTGCTCTGGGCGTCCTACAAGGCCGCGAGGTTCATCGAGAAGAACTCCGACGCCGTCGCCATGCCGATGACGGCGGGGCCGACCCACGGAGCGCCCATGCTCAGCATGCGCCAC
>JAFZAM010000202.1 GCA_017557265.1 Oscillospiraceae bacterium
CTCGATGGGCGGCATGGAGATGCAGATAAACGTCATCGGGACCGAGACGCTCAAGGCCGCCATGGAGCGCCCCGACGAGTACAAGGATCTCATCGTCCGCGTCGCGGGCTTCTCGGCCTACTTCGTCGAGCTGCACATAGAGGGTCAGCGCGACCTCATCCGCCGCACGGAGCTCGAAATGTAAAAGACAAAAAAGAGGACCGCTGAACGATCTGTTCAGCGGTCCTCTTTATTATGCTCTTTTGAGCGTCAGACCATGGGCTTGAGGTTCGGGCTGATGATGAGCTGAGCCTCGGTGGCGGCCTGGATCTGTTCAAGGGTGAACTCGGGGTTGTACTCGGTGAGGAGTATGCCCTCGGGAGTGATCTCCATGACGCCCATCTCGGTGACGATCAGGTCGACGGCCTCGACGGCGGTGAGGGGAAGGGTGCACTTCTTGAGGATCTTGGGCTTGCCCTTGTTGGTGTGCTCCATGGCGACTATGACCTTCTTCGCGCCTACGACGAGGTCCATCGCGCCGCCCATGCCGGGCACCTTCTTGCCGGGGATTATCCAGTTGGCGAGGCTGCCCTTCTCGTCGACCTCGAGCGAGCCGAGGACGGTGCAGTCGACGTGACCGCCGCGGATGAGGGAGAAGGAGGTGTTCGAGTCGATGTAGCAGCCGTGCGGAGCGGCGACGGTGGGGACGCCGCTGGAGTCGACGGCGTGGTGCGGGATGATGTTCTCATCGGTGACGGTGCCCGTGCCGATGACGCCGTTCTCGACCTGGATTATGACGTGGATATCGGGGGGAAGGAACTGCGGGATGAGCGTGGGGAGACCTATGCCGAGGTTGACGACGTCGCCGTCGTGCATCTCCTTGGCTACGCGCTTGGCTATAAAGCTCTTTATTTCTTCCTTATCCATTTTCAATTCCTCCTTCGACGATGTACTTGACGTAGACGCCCGGGGTGACGACGTCTTCGGGCTCGATCTCGCCGATCTCGACGAGGTTGTCCGCCTCGGCGATGACGATGTCGGCCGCGGTGGCCATCGCGACGCTGAAGCAGCGCGTGGTGCCCTTGTACCAGATGTTGCCGGCCTTGTCTATCTTGTATCCGGCGATGAGCGCGAAGTCCGCGCGGTAGGGCCTCTCGATGAGGTAGGTCTTGCCCTCGATCTCCATGCGGCCGATGACGTGCTCATAGTCCTCGACTATGGTGCCGACGCCGGTCGGGGTGATGACGGCTCCGAGGCCCGCGCCGCCGGCGCGGATCATCTCGACGTAAGAGCCCTGGGGGGTGAGGATGAGCTCGAGCTCGCCGGAGTTGCTCTGCTCGGCGATCTCGGGGTTGAGGCCGACGTGAGTGGCGTACATCTTCTTGATCTGCTTATTGTGGATGAGCTTCGCCACGCCGTAGTATTCCTCGCCGCAGGGGCCGACAGGCATAGCTCCGTCGTTGCAGAAAAGGGTGAAGTTGCCCTTGCCGCTCTTGGCGAGAGCGTCGACAAGCTTGTGCGGGTTGCCACAGCCCATGAAGCCTCCGATCATTATCGAAGCGCCGTCGGGGATCATGTCAATGGCTTCTTCAACAGAGATTATTTTTGCCATTTGGTCTCCTCCTTCAAAAAGTGGTGGAATATTATTTCATATCCTGCCCTTGCGCGATGCGGCTGCGGCAGGCACATGCCGTTATCAGCGTACAAAACGCACGATACAGCTGTACTCTACCACAAAAAGCGCCCTGTTTCAAGTGGCTTTTTACTATTGAAGACTATAATAATCAACTGATAAGAGAGCGCTTTTGAGGCCGTTTTCGCCCCGCGCGGGAGCGGCGGAAGCGCCGGAACGCCGTCGAAAACGCATATTTTTGTATGAATATGCGCCAAAATACCTGAAAAGACGAAAAATAATAAACATATCCAACAAATATGCAAATTTTTATGTATAAATATTGACAAATCGAAATTAAGGCGTATAATGCTTTACATATCTAAAAAAGAATCTTTTAGCGGAGGCTTTCAAATGGATAAGAAGGACATCAAAAAAGTCGTGCTGGCGTATTCCGGAGGGCTCGACACCTCGGTCATAATCCCGTGGCTGAAGGAGAACTACAATAACTGCGAGGTCGTCGCCGTCTCCGGCAACGTCGGGCAGGACGACGAGCTCGAGGGCCTCGAGGAGAAGGCGCTCAAGACCGGCGCCTCGAAGCTCTATATCGAGGACCTGACGGACGAGTTCGTCGACGATTTCATCATCCCGACCATGAAGGCGGGAGCGATTTACGAGGAGTACCTGCTCGGGACGTCGTTCGCGCGCCCCGTCATCGCCAAGCGCATCGTCGAGATAGCCAAGGCCGAGGGCGCCGACGCAATCTGCCACGGCTGCACCGGCAAGGGCAACGACCAGGTCCGCTTCGAGCTGACGATAAAGCACTTCGCCCCGGAGATGAAGATCATCGCCCCGTGGCGCGAGTGGGATATAAAGTCCCGCGAGGAGGAGATAGACTACGCCGAGGCGCACAACGTCCCCCTGAAGATAACCCGCGAGACGAACTACTCCAAGGACAAGAACCTCTGGCACCTCTCCCACGAGGGACTCGACCTCGAGGACACGGGCAACGAGCCGCAGTATGAAAAGCCCGGCTTCCTCGAGATGAGCGTCTCGCCGCTTCAGGCGCCCGACGAGCCGACCTATATAGAGCTCGACTTCGTGCAGGGCGTCCCCGTCGCGCTCGACGGGAAGAAGATGAGCGCCAAGGAGATAATCCTCAAGCTCAACGAGATAGGCGGCGCCAACGGCATCGGCCTTCTCGACATCGTCGAAAACAGGCTCGTCGGCATGAAGTGCCGCGGCGTGTACGAGACCCCGGGCGGCACGATACTCTACAAGGCGCACAGCGTCCTCGAGAGCGTCTGCCTCGACAAGATGACCGCCCACGAGAAGCAGAGGATGAGCATAACCTACGCCGAGCTCGTCTACAACGGCCAGTGGTACACCCCGCTGCGCGAGGCGCTCGCCGCTTTCGTCGACAAGACGCAGGAGCGCGTGACCGGCAAGGTCAGGCTCAAGCTCTACAAGGGCAACATCATCCGCGCCGGCGTCTGGAGCGACTATTCGCTCTATTCCGAGAAGATAGCGACCTTCGGCGAGAGCGACTACGACCAGACCGACGCGAAGGGCTTTATAAATCTCTACGGCCTGCCCATCAAGGTCCAGGCGATGGTGGACGGGAAGAAATAAGCGTATTTGGAGGGCATTATGCCGGATAAGCTTTGGGCGGGCAGGGCCGCCAAGGACATCGACGAGGTCGCGGCGAAGCTGAACGCTTCCATCGGCTTCGACAGCCGGATGTACTTTGAGGATATCGAGGGCTCGATGGCCCACGCCGCCATGCTCGGCGCGAAGGGGATAATCTCCCGCGAGGACGCGGACGCCATCCTCGAGGGCCTCGGAAAGATACTCGACGACATAGACGCCGGGGCGCTCAAAATAGACGGGTCCTGCGAGGACATACATACCTTCGTCGAGGCGGAGCTGACCGCGCGCATAGGCGAGGCGGGCAAGCGCCTGCACACCGCGCGCAGCCGCAACGACCAGGTCGCGACCGACCTGCGGCTCTACCTCAGGACGAAGACGGAGGACGTCGTCGGCCTTATAAAGGCAGTCGCCGCCGTGCTCTGCGAGCGCGCCGTCGAGTGCAGGGCC
>JAFZAM010000203.1 GCA_017557265.1 Oscillospiraceae bacterium
CCTTCGTCGATAAATACGCCGCCGATTTTGCGGAAAAGCCCTTCGTCGTCTTCTCCATCTTCGGCGACCCGCGCTACTCCAAGGCCATCTATAAATACAGCCGCATCGCGCTCTCCTGAGCAAGTTTCAGATACGTGTTGACAAAGCCATTCGGCTGTGTTAGTATGCTTGCCAAAGGCAGAGACGGGGAGGAGTAGGCCCGGATCGAGGCGAAGAGAGAGGGCGGTCGGTGCAAGCCCTCGCGAGATCCGCTCCGAAGGTCGCCCCCGAGCCGCCGCGCGGAACGAAGTACGCGCGGACGGGAGCTCCCGTTACAGAGTCAAGAGTGCCGCACACCGTGCGGAATTCAGGTGGTACCGCGGTAGATTATCGCCCTGAGCATTTTATGCCCGGGGCGTTTTCTTTTCCCGGGCAGGCTGGAGGCAAGAAAATGAAAGAACTGTCAAAGACCTACGATCCGAGCATCGTCGAAAAGCGCATCTATGATATGTGGCTCGAGAAGGGATGCTTCAGGGGCGTCCGCGACCCGGAGAAAAAGCCCTTCACGATCGTCATCCCGCCCCCGAACGTGACCGGCCAGCTCCATCTCGGCCACGCCTTCGACGAGACGCTGCAGGACGCTCTCGTGCGCGTAAAGCGCATGCAGGGCTACGCCGCGCTGTGGATACCCGGGACGGACCACGCCGGCATCGCCACGCAGATAAAGGTCGAAGAGATGCTCCGCAAGGAGGGCAAGACCCGCTACGACTACGGGCGCGAGAAGTTCATCGAGCTCGTCTGGGACTGGAAGAAGAAATACGGAGGCCGCATCGTCGAGCAGCTCAAGTCGCTCGGCTCGTCCTGCGACTGGGACAGAGAGCGCTTCACGATGGACGAGGGCTGCTCCCGCGCCGTGCGCGAGGTGTTCGTCAGCCTCTATGAAAAGGGCCTCATCTATAAGGGCAACAGGATAATAAACTGGTGCCCGAAGTGCACGACCGCGCTCTCCGACGCGGAGGTCGAGTACGAGGAGAAGCCGGGCAAGCTCTGGAACATCCGCTACCCGGTCAAGGATTCCGACGAGTACGTCGTCGTCGCGACGACGCGCCCCGAGACGATGCTGGGCGATACCGGCGTCGCCGTCCACCCCGACGACGAGCGCTATACCCATCTCGTCGGCAAGACCTGCATCCTGCCGCTCGTCGGCCGCGAGATACCCATCATCGCCGACGAGTACGTCGAGCGCGATTTCGGCACCGGCTGCGTCAAGATGACGCCCTGCCACGACCCGAACGACTTCGAGGTCGGCAAGCGCCACGGCCTCGAGGAGATACTCATCCTCGACGGCGACGCGAAGATCATAAACGGCGGCAAGTATAACGGTCTCGACAGGTACGAGGCCCGCAAGGTCATCGTCGAGGACCTCGAAAAGGGCGGCTACCTCGTCTCCATCGAGGACCATATCCACAACGTCGGCACCTGCTACCGCTGCGGCACCGACGTCGAGCCGATAACCTCCGCGCAGTGGTTCGTGAAGATGAAGCCGCTGGCGAAGGAGGCCATCCGCGTCGTGGAGGACGGATCGATAAAGTTCGTGCCCGACCGCTTCTCCAAGACGTACATGAACTGGATGAACGGCGTGCGCGACTGGTGCATCTCCCGCCAGCTCTGGTGGGGCCACCGCATCCCCGCGTGGTACTGCGCCGACTGCGGGCACGTGACCGTCTCCCGCGAGGACGCGACCAAGTGCGAAAAGTGCGGCAGCGCGAACATCAGGCAGGACGAGGACGTGCTCGACACCTGGTTTTCCAGCGCGCTCTGGCCGTTTTCGACGCTCGGCTGGCCCGACAAGACCGAGGACCTCGCGTATTTCTATCCGACGAGCGTGCTCGTGACGGGCTACGACATCATCTTCTTCTGGGTCGCCCGCATGATATTCTCCGGCATGGAGCACATGAAGGAGGTCCCGTTCAGGACGGTCCTCTTCCACGGCCTTATCCGCGACGCCAACGGCAAGAAGATGTCCAAGTCCGCCGGCAACGGCATAGACCCCATAGAGATGATAGAGAAGTTCGGCGCCGACGCGCTGCGCATCAACATCATCACCGGCAACAGCCCCGGCAACGATATGCGCTTCTACGTCGAGCGCTGCGAGGCGATGCGCAACTTCGCCAACAAGATCTGGAACGCCTCGCGCTTCGTGATGATGAACCTCAAGGGCGACGAAGCGGGTCTTCCCGCCGAGCTCGCGCTCGAGGATAAGTGGATACTCTCCAAGCTCAACGCCCTCATCAAAGAGGTCACGGACAACATCGAGCGCTTCGAGCTCGGCATCGCCGCGACGAAGCTCTACGACTTCATCTGGGACAGCTTCTGCGACTGGTATATAGAGCTCACCAAGCCGCGCCTGAACTCCGGCGACGAGGCCGCCGCCGACGGCGCTCGCAGGGTCCTCAAATACACGCTCATTGAGATACTAAAGCTCCTGCACCCCTTCATGCCGTTTATAACCGAGGAGATATATCAGG
Source organism: Oscillospiraceae bacterium (assembly GCA_017557265.1). Taxonomy (GTDB): domain Bacteria; phylum Bacillota; class Clostridia; order Oscillospirales; family Oscillospiraceae; genus RGIG7949. The sequence goes on from JAFZAM010000203.1 coordinate 2,508, forward strand.
GCCTCTGCGCCGACGAGAGCGGCGAGGCCGAGCCCCTCATGGTCCAGTCGTGGCCGGCTTACGACGCCGCGCTCGACTTCCCCTCCGACGAGGCCGACATGGAGAGTCTCATGGAGGCCATCAAGGCCGTCCGCGCCCTCCGCGCGGAGAAGAACGTGCCGCCCTCCAAGAAACCCGCGATGATAGTCGTGACGGGCAAGCCGGAGATATTCGCCAAGGGCGAGGCGTTCCTCAAAAAGCTCGCCTACGCGGGCGAGGTGACGCTCGCCTCCGAGACCCCGGCGGACGCCGCCTCCATGGCAGCCGCCGTCACCTCCGACGCGCATATCTATATCCCGCTCGCCGAGCTCATCGACGTCGCGGCCGAGATAAAGCGCGTCGAGAAGGAGCTCGCCGCCGGCAGGACCAATCTCGAACGCCTGACCGCGAAGCTCAACAACCCCGGCTTCGTCTCCAAGGCCCCCGAGCAGGTCGTCGCCGCCGAGCGCGAGAAGGCCGAGAAGCAGGCGAGCGTGATCGCCAAGCTCGAGGAAACTCTCAAAACTCTCAGCGCGATGGCATAAAGCGACGCATTCCGCGCATAAAAAACGTTAAAATGAGGTCGTCCCACGGCGGGACGACCTTATTTTTTGCGTTCGGAGGGCCGAAATGAAAATAAGCGGAAGCTACAAGGGCGGACGCCTGACCCTGAACTTCGTCGGCGAGCTCGACCATCACGCCGCGCGCGACGCCATGAAGCGCCTCTCGCAGAAGCTCGACGCCTACTCCCCGCGCAGCTGCGTACTCGACCTCAAGGGGCTCGAATTCATGGACAGCTCCGGCGTCGCGCTGCTCCTGCGGACATACAAGCGCATGAACGAGCTCGAGGGGACGATGTGCGTGAGGAACGTGCGCCCGCAGCCCATGCGCGTGCTCGACGCCTCAGGCATAGAGCGGCTCATAGATATCACGGGCGCGGTCTGACCGCGCGGAGGAGAACAAATGAAAATACATAACTATCTGAAGCTGGAATTTCCCTCGCGGAGCGTGAACGAGGCC
>JAFZAM010000204.1 GCA_017557265.1 Oscillospiraceae bacterium
AACGCCACGCCGCCGAGTTCTGGATGATCGAACCCGAGATCGCGTTCGCCGACCTCGCCGACGATATGGAGCTCGCCGAGGCGATGATCAAATACGTCATCCGCTACGTGCTCGACGCCTGCCCGCAGGACATGGCCTTCCTGAACCAGTTTGTGGACAAGGGCCTCATCGAGCGCCTTATCCACGTCAGGGATTCCTCCTTCGCGCGCGTGACTTATACCGACGCGATCGAGATACTCAAGGCTGCAGGCGAGGAATTCAAGTATCCCGTCTACTGGGGCTGCGACCTGCAGACCGAGCACGAGCGCTATCTCTCCGAGAAGCACTTCAAGAGGCCCGTATTCGTGACGAACTATCCCAAGGAGATAAAGGCCTTCTATATGCGCCTCAACGACGACGGGAAGACCGTCGCGGCCGTCGACCTGCTCGCGCCGGGCATCGGCGAGATCATCGGCGGCAGCCAGAGAGAAGAGCGCCTCGAGCTTCTCGAAAAGCGCATGGACGAGCTCGGACTCAGGAAGGAAGACTACTGGTGGTACCTCGAGCTTCGCAAGTACGGCGGCACGCATCACGCCGGCTTCGGCCTCGGCTTCGAGCGCCTTATCATGTACCTCACGGGCGTCGCCAATATCCGCGACGTCATCCCGTTCCCGAGAACGACCGGAAGCGCCGATTTCTAAGCGACGACCGAGTATATAAGCATCGCGGGAGCGCTGAATTTCAATAATGCGTCGAGCAGTCTCTCGGACTTTCCCTTCGGGGATAGCTCCGGGAGGCTGCTTTTTTTACCGCGCAGAAAGATAAAGCACGTGACGAGCGAGCATGACGTCATAAGTATTTTTTCCGAGACGAGCTCATAAAGCGGATAAAGGCTTTCGCGAAGACTGAGCGGTAGCCCGAACAGCAAAGCGAGGAGCAGTATCGCGCCCGCCGTCAAGCCGTGCGGCAGTCGAGCCTCCGCGGCGACGGCTGAGGCCTGCGTTTCAAGCATCGAGACGGCGCTTGTGAGCGCGGCGAAGAAGACCGGAACGAAAAAAGCGAGCGCGAGGAGCCTTCCGTTTCGCATCGAGGCGAAAGCCTCCGGCATAACGTCGAAGAGAACAGACGGACCCGCGGAAGGCGACCCATCGGAGGCAAAAACGAACGGCATGACCGTCAGCGATGCGAGCAGCGCGACCGCAGTATCCAGAGCGGGAATGACGGCTGCGTAACGCGCTATTGGAGCGTCTTTTTGCAGATACGATCCGAACGATACCATGACGCACTGACCTATCGAGAGCGAGAACAGCGCCTGCCCGAGCGCCCTTTTGAACGACTGAGCGCTGAGCCGTCCGAGGCCTGGTCTGAACATGAAAGAAAGCGCGTCCCGCGCTCCGTTCGATCTCAGCGCGTATACGGCGAGCGCGGCGAGAACGGCGATAAGCGCCGGGACCATTATCTTCGAGCACTTTTCCACACCGCTGTTGAGCCCGCCGAGGACGATGACGAGGGCTGAAAGCCCGAAAAGCGCCTGCCAGAACAGATTTCCCTGCGTTCTTATCCCGAGCGCAAGGATTATCTCGCGCAGGACGAGCCCTCCGAAATAGAGATAATAGCAGAGCACGACGAAGCACGCCGCGAGCCCTACCCATCCGGCGAAGCCGCCTCCTGCGATCTTGTACGCCGATGCGGGCGAGTTTGCCCGAAGCCGGCCGAGCTTGAGCTCGGCGTAGAGCAGGGGAATGCCTGCAAGCAGAACGCACGCGACGTATATGGCGAGAAAGACGAAGCCGCCGCCCTCGCCGAGCCTGTACGGAAAGCCCCAGATGTTCCCGAGCCCCACGGCGGCGCCGACGCTCGTCATCAGAAAGCCGAATCCAGTTGAAAAAAGCTTTTCTTTCAAAACATCGCCCCGACTCACGTTTTTTTATAAAGCTATTCGTGAGCCCGGGGCGATAGAATGTTTAATTGTCAGATCAGCTTTTTCAGCTTGTCGGCGACGTCTCCTGCGAGCTCGCCGGCGGCTTCGAAATCGGCGCATTCCGCGCAGACGCGCACGAGCGAGCCGCCGGCGGGCAGTATTCTGATGTGACCGCCGCCGTATCTTGCCGTAAGACCGTTCGTCGTCTCGCATTCGCCGAACCGTCCGGACTCGACGGCTCTGCGAAGGAGCGACCTCGCGTCTATAACCGATTCGATCTCGATCTCAGCGGTAGAGAATTCGGGCAGAACGCTGCTTAACTCCGATATGCTTCCATACTCCTTCAGAACGGGCGCGAGCGACGCCGCGAGGAAGAATCCGTCCCTCGATTTGTCGACGACTTCGGCGGGTATCAAGTCGCGTCCGCGCACGAGGATAAGACCGAAATCTCTTGCGGCAAAAGGCGCGTTTTCCGGCAGAACTACAGTCCGACCGTTTTTTACCTCGTGATATGCGAGCAGGCAGAGCAGCTCGCCGTTCGTCATCCTTTCTCCGTAAGAGTCAGACAGAATCAGTGAGGATCCGTCGCGGCTTATCGAGAAAGTATACTTGGGTGCGTCGGCGGACTTTTTGAACATACGGCCGAGCAGTCTCGCCGCAGGTGAGAAGCCCTTGACGGCGATATCGTCGGGCATTTTATCAGCGAGACGCAGCGCACAGGATACATGGACCTCGTCCGTTCCCGTGAAGCTCGTTATGGAGCCCGCCGGACAGACGTAAAATGCTCCGTCGGCCGCCTCGAGCTTGCGCTGGCCTTCACGGTCGAGCGGATACCCGTCGGGCCCGAAAAAGGACAGCGTCGGCGCGCTTGCCGCGTCTGAGACGAAAAGACCCGCTGAGGAATAGAGTCTGCACGCGAAGGCGAGAGTCGCGGCGCACGAGCTGTCGCATAGCGTAGCCCTCGCGCCTCCTGAAGCCGCGCCTGCAGCGAAGCAGGCAGCCATCGACTGCGAAGTGGCGTCACGCTCCGAGGAATAGAGCAGCCTCGGCGAGAGCGCGGCTGCCGCGCGCCCGAGCGAGAAGGCGAGATCGCACGTCAGAGAAGCGGCGTCGCCGAAGATATGCCCGTCGCCGTCGAATTCGACGAGAAATCTACGCGGCCCGCCGCCGAGCGCGCCGGAGTATCTCGACCCGGCGGGCACGCGCCGACCGGGCCAGAGTATAGAGCCGTCTCCGACGCTGCTTCCGGTTCCGACCTCGGAGTTTTCCCCGAGCACGCAGCCCGGCCCGACGACTGCACCGCCTCCGACCTTCGCGCCGTCGCAGACGAGAGAGCCCGTCACGCAGACATCGGCGCCTATATGAGCCGAGAGTATCACGCTGTCTCGAATCTCCGCTCCGCTTTCAACGACCGCGCCCCTGCCGATAACGGCATGTGGGCCTATCCTGGCGTTCGACGCGACGCGGGCCTCCGGCGACACGCAGCAAGGCGTTATGACGTTTCCGGACGAGGCTGGAGCAGTATACCCGTATATCCTCCCGTCGAGCGCGTCCCGGTTTGCCTTCATGAGCGCGCCGCACGTTCCGACGTCGAGCCAGTAGCAGGCGCTTTCCCATGCGTAAAGCCTCGTACCTGCGGCGAGCAGAGCGGGGAAGACGTCTCTCGCGAAATCACATCTGTCCGCAGGCAGCTTTTCGAGAACGCTTTCGGACAGAATATATATCCCCGTGTTAATGAGCTCGCCGCAGACGGTCTGCCTTGAGGGCTTTTCCGCGAAGTCCGTTATCCGCCCGTCGGCGTCTGTGAAGACCGTTCCGTATTCGAGCGGATCCGGCCCTTTCACGACGGCTATGCTCGCCTCGGCGCGCTTTTCTTGATGAAACGCGATAAACCTGCTCAGGTCGATATCGGTCGCCGCGTCGCCGCCCATGACGAGAAGCTCGGAGCGGCAGAGGTCATAGACCCTGCGCACGCCTCCCGCAGTGCCGAGCGCGTCCGTTTCATAGACGTATTCGACGTTGACGCCGTATGCGGAGCCGTCGCCTATATATTCCGTTATCATTCGCGGCAGATATCTGAGCGTGACGAATACGTCCGTGATCCCGTGCCTTTTCAGGAGCCTTATGTTGTGCGCAATGAGCGGCTCGTCGAGGACGCGCGCCATGGGCTTGGGCATCCCGAGCGTAACGGGGCGCAGTCGCGAGCCCGTGCCGCCGGCGAGAATTACGGCTTTCATATCTATCACCTGCCAATCGGTTTTTCTCCGTTAGCTTTTGCAGGGAGAAAAGCTTTTTTTCGAAGATAAAAATGGTTATTTCGGCATGCAAACTTTGAAAATCCTGTTGTGTATATAATCAGTATTTGGTATAATAAAATATCAAGTCTGTCACAGGGGAGATGGGCACGTTGAACAGCAATAAATTCGCGCGAGTTTTCAGGCCGTCCATGCGGATGTATTTTATCGTGCTGATAATATTCGTCGCCGCGACGATAGCCGCGGGAGTGTTCCGCTTCAACATCTGGATTCTCATCGGCGGCGAGCTTCTTTTCATCATCCTGCTGCTGCTCTATTCCCGATGGAGGCTCCGCAAGGGCCAGCGCGAGATGCTCTCATACGTCGAGTCCGTCCTCTTTTCGAGGGACGCCGCCTCCGCTGACACACTAATGAATATGCCTCTCCCCATGGTCATATTCAACGTCAGAGACGGAAAGATAATCTGGACGAACGAGCAGTTTTTGAGCATAACCGGCGACAGACAGCACTTTTTCGAGATCGGCATCAACGAAATGGTCCCGGGCTTTTCGACGAAGTGGCTGACGGACGGGCACGAGACGTGTCCCGAGACTGTCCAGCTCCGCGGGAGCAGCTACCGCGTCTACGGCAATCTCGTCCGCGCGGGCGAGGAGGGTTCGAGAAATTACCTCGGCGTCATGTACTGGATAGACGTGACCGATCTCGAGACCATAAAGAATACATACCTCGCATCGCGCCCCGTGATGGGCATAATCATGCTCGATAACTACGACGAGCTTTTCCGCAACGCGACCGACACGGTCAAGTCCTCGCTCCTTGCGAATATCGACAATCGGATAGACGTCTGGACTTCGGGCGTCGGCGGGTATCTCTCCAAGTACGACCGCGACAGATACATATTCGTCTTCGAGGAGCAGTATCTGCAGAAATTCATAAACGACAAGTTCTCCATTCTCGACAGCGTCCGCGAGGTGACGGCTCCCTCGGGCGTTCCCGCGACGATAAGCATAGGCATTGGGAAGGACGCCAAGACCTTCGAGGAGTGCTTCCAGTACGCCACGCTCAGTATAGAGATGGCGCTCTCGCGCGGCGGCGACCAGGCCGTCATCAAGAACAGCCTGAACTTCGAGTTTTACGGCGGTCGCTCCATGGCCGTAGAGAGACGGACTAAGGTCAAGTCCCGCGTCATGGCAAACGCCATGGGCGAGCTCATCATGGATGCCTCGCAGATAATCGTCATGGGTCATACCTACGCCGACCTCGACTGCGTCGGCGCCGCCGCAGGTCTCGCCTGCATAGCCAGAAAGCGCGGAACGCCGATAAGCTGCGTCTATAACGAGAAGACCTGCGTCGCCGACGTCATGGTCAAAAAGCTGCAGAAGCTCCCCGAGTACGAGGGCTTCTTCATCTCGGCCGAGGAGGCGCTCCTGAGGGCCGACAGCAAGACCGTTCTCATAGTCGTCGATACGAACAGACCCGAGCAGGTCGAATCGCGCGATCTCCTCGAATCGTGCAACAGAGTCGCCCTCGTCGACCACCACCGGCGCGCCGCCGACTACGTTACGACGAGCACGCTAAATTTCCACGAGCCCTTCGCTTCGAGCACCTGCGAGCTCGTCTCCGAGCTCCTGCAGTACCTCGTCGAGCCCTCGGACATCCTCAAGCTCGAGGCCGAGGCTCTCATGGCGGGCATCGTGCTCGATACCAAGAACTTCTCCATGAGCACCGGCAGCCGAACCTTCGACGCCGCGGCGTTCCTGCGCCGCTCCGGCTCCGACACGCTCGAGGTCAAGCGCCTTTTCCAGAACGACCTTGCGAGCACCATCGCCAAGTACCGCATCATCCAGTCCGCGAAGATATACAAAGAATGCGTCGCGATATCCGTCCTCAATTCGCACGAGGACAGGACCATAGCCGCTCAGGCGGCGGACGATCTGCTTACGATCAACGGCATCACGGTCTCGTTTGTCGTCTTCCTCGGTGAGGACAGCGTCAACATCTCCGCGAGGAGCCTCGACGACGCGAACGTGCAGGTCATCCTCGAGGAGCTCGGAGGCGGCGGCAACAAGAACATGGCCGGCGCTCAGATAAAAAACGGCAATATCGAGACCGTGCTCCGCGACCTTATAGCCTCGATAGACAAGCATCTTACCAAATCCGAACAGAACGGAGGATAATAATATGAAAGTGATTCTTCTTCAGGACGTCAGAGGTCAGGGCAAAAAGGGTGAGCTGCTCGACGTGTCCGACGGATACGCGAGAAACTATCTCCTGCCCCGCGACCTCGCCATGAAGGCGACGACCGATAATCTCAACGCGCTCAAGCTCAAGGAGAAGGCCAAGGCCGCTCAGATAGAGAAGGAGAAGGCCGCCGCGAAGGAGACCGCCGAGAAGCTCTCCGGCGTCATCGTTACGCTCAAGGCCAAGGCCGGCGCCGCCGGCAAGCTCTACGGGGCCGTCACGAATATGGAGGTCTCCGAGGCTCTCGCCGAGCAGCACGGCATCCAGATCGAAAAGAACAAGATAATCATCGCCGAGCCTATCAAGACCTTCGGCAACTACGAGGTCAAGTGCAAGCTCGGCCACGAGATCAGCGGAACGATAAATCTTCTCGTCATCGAAGGATGAGCTTATAAATGGACGAACTGCTTTCCAGACAGATACCGTACAGCGCCGAGGCCGAGCAGGCCGTTCTCGGCTCCATGCTCATCGACAGCCGCTGCGTGGCTGACGTCATGACGAAACTGCGCGCAGACGACTTCTATATCGCTCAGAATAAGGAGATATTCGAGGTCATCTCGACTATGTTCAATTATTCTCAGACGATAGACCCCGTCACCGTGCTCGACGGGATGCGTCAGCACGGAGTCTACCGTGAGGAGACCTCGCGGCAGTACCTCATGGAGCTCATGAGCATAACACCGACAGCCGCGAACGTCATGAACTATGCCGGCATTGTGAAGGAGAAATCTCTCCTGCGCAGCATAGGCGAGACGGCAGCGCATATCTCCACGCTCGTCAGCGAGGGCGTCGGGGATTCCGGCGAGGTCCTCGAGATAGCCGAGCGCGAGATATACAACATCCGGCAGGGCAGAGGCTCGGCCGGCCTCGAGTCGGCTCAGGTCATCGCCGGAGAGGTGTGGAAGCACCTCGGCGAGCTCGCGGCCAACGGCGGCGTCATCCCCGGACTTCCGACCGGCGTGCCTGACCTCGACGACGTGCTGACGGGCCTTAACAAATCCGACCTTATCCTGCTTGCCTCCCGTCCCGGCATGGGCAAGACGAGCTTCGCCCTCAATATCGCGGTCAACGTCTCGCAGAAGACGGACGCGAGCATAGCCGTATTCTCGCTCGAAATGTCCAAAGAGCAGCTTGTGACGAGGCTCATTTCCTCGCTCGCCTCCGTAAACAGCAAGAAGCTCCTTACCGGCCGTCTCAACGACGAAGAATGGAAGCGCATCGCGCAGGCCGCCGGCATGCTCAGCAAGACCGGTCTCCTTATCGACGACAACTCCATGCTGACCGTCTCCGATATAAACGCCGAGTGCCGCAGAGTCCAGAATCTCGGCCTCGTCATTATCGACTACCTGCAGCTGATGAGCACCGCCTCCGGGACTAACGCCGAGAGCAGACAGCAGACCGTCAGCGAGATGTCGCGCATGCTGAAGATAATGGCCAAGGAGCTCAACGTCCCCGTCATATGCTGCTGCCAGCTCTCGCGAGCCAGCGCGCAGAGAACGGAAAAGCGACCGATACTCTCCGACCTTCGCGAATCCGGCTCTCTCGAGCAGGACGCGGATATAGTCCTCGGCCTTTACAGAGAGGACTACTTTAACCGCGAGGCCGAATCCCATAACGTCGCCGAGTGCATCGTGCTGAAAAACAGACACGGCAACACCGGCACCGTCAAGCTCCTCTGGGAGCCCGAATTCACTCGCTTCCAGGCCCTTGACACGACTCACGAGGAAGAATCGTATTGACTGATAAATGCGGGCTGAAGAAGGCCGTCGAGCTCATAGACAAGTATAGGATGCTCGACGGAGCGAAGAAGGTGCTCTGCGCGGTCTCCGGCGGGGCGGATTCGATGTGCCTGCTCGTATTCCTCAGCGAGATACTTCCGGAGCGCGGCATCGAGCTCGCCGCCGCTCATTTCAATCACAAGCTCCGCGGAGACGAAAGCGATCGCGACGAGCGTTTCGTCCGCGACTTTTGTCAAAGCAGAGGCATAGAGCTCGCCGTCGGATCGGCCGACGTCGCGCTCTATGCTAAAGAGAACGGGCTGTCCGTCGAGGAGTCCGCGCGTGACGCGCGGTACGAATTCCTCGAGACGACGGCTTCTGAGCTCGGCGCGCAGCGCATCGCCACGGCGCATAACTCCGACGATCAGCTTGAGACCATATTGATGAACCTCGCCCGCGGCTCGGGCACGCGCGGCCTTGCCGGCATCCCGCCGGTCAGAGACAGATTCATTCGTCCGCTTCTCGCGGTGAGCAGGGAAGAGATAATCGATTTTCTCGCTTCGCGCGGTGTATCTCACGTCGAGGATTCGACGAACGAACTCGACGACGCGACGAGAAACGAAGTACGACATAAGGTCGTTCCGGCGCTCAAGAATATCTTTCCCTATATATCCGACAACGCTTTCAGGGCTTCGACGCTTGTACGCGCCGACGCCGAATATCTCGATCGGGTCGCGCTGGAAAAGCTCGCCGGTTGTCCCCGCGAAAACGACGAGATCGTTTTAAATGCCGAAGTGTTATCCGCAGTTCCCGCTCCCGTATCGTCAAGGCTCGTTATGCTCGCGGCGAAGAGCCTCGGAGCGGGATTGTCCGAAGCTCACGTCGAGAGCGTTCTGAAGCTCGCGGGATCGGATCAGCCCTCGGCTTCCGTCTCGCTGCCCGGCGGTCTGCGGGCTTACAGAAACTATTCGGAGCTTCGCATATCCTCCGACGCGCCTTCCGTACGAACGTTCCCGGATACGGAACCGGAGCCCGGCCGGTGGACGGAGATAAAGGAGCTCGGCCTTGCGTTCGGGCTGTTCGATACGCCCGACGAGGCAAAAATTAACGGAGCGTTCAATATTTTTCTATTCAAAAAAGAAGCTGTCTGTGGTAGAATTCATGTCAGGCCGCGAAAAACCGGCGACTCGCTCAAGCTTTCCGCCCGCGGCTGCAGGAAGACCTTAAAGAAGCTTTTTATAGAAAAAAAGATACCCCTTTCGGAGCGCGAGCTCGTATACGTCGCCGCCGACGATTCCGGAGTCCTCTGCGTCGAGGGCTTCGGGACGGACGTCCGCGCCGCGTGCGGCAAGCTCGACGAAGCCGTCGTTCTGGCGGTCAAAAACATATGACCCGCTGTACGGGCCGGAGGCTTAAGTCATGATGGATAAAGACATAGCGTTCGTTATCAAGTCCGAGGAGGAGATCGCCGCCCGCGTCGCCGAGCTCGCCGACGTCCTCAACAAGCAGTATAAGGACAAGGACACCGTGTTCATCGGCGTACTGAAGGGCTCGTTCATCTTCATGGCCGATCTTATGCGTAAGATAGACCTCTACTGCGACATCGATTTCATGGCGGTCTCGTCCTACGGCTCCGGCTCCGTCACGAGCGGCCAGATAAAGATAACCAAGGACCTGACGCTCGATATCAAGGGCCGCCACGTAGTCGTCATCGAGGATATCCTCGACAGCGGACTGACGCTCGATTATCTGAAGAAATACCTCATGACCAAGGAGCCCGCGTCGCTCTCCGTGTGCGCGCTCCTCGACAAGAAGGCCCGCCGTCAGGTGGACGTCGGAGTCGACCTCATCGGCTTCAATATCCCCGACGCGTTCGCCGTCGGCTACGGCCTCGACTACGCGCAGAAATACAGAAATCTCCCGTATATAGGCGTCCTCAAGCCGTCCGTATACTCCAAGTAATCCTCTTGATCCTGCGGCTGCGAAGCCGCGGAAAGGAAGTACACGCCGTTTGAATACCAAGAACAGAAAATCCCGGGATATAGGCTTTTACGTCCTCATTTTCGTCATTCTGATCGCGGTCATCTTCATCCTGTTCTCGTCCAAGTCGAGCGACAAGATGACCTATTCCGAGATACGCGACCTCTTCAGAGACGAGCAGGTGACGAGCTTCGTCATCGAGGACAGAGTCCTTACTATGAACCTCAAGGAGCCGGTGAACGGCCGCATGGTCCTGACCTACGACCTTTACAGCTTTGAGGTCTTCTATGCCGACATGAACGATCTCGTCGAGCAGCAGTACGCCGACGGGATACTCGAATACTACAGCTACGACAGAGGCTGGGAGGCCCCGTGGTGGCTAACGTTCGCGCCGTATCTGCTGCTTATCGTCGGATTCATCGTCGTATGGATCGTCATGATGAACAGAGGCGGCGGAGACAAGACCGCCATGCGCTTCGGCAAGGCGCGCGCCCGCGTTGCCTCCGGGGACAACAAGGTGACGTTCAAAGACGTCGCCGGCGCCAACGAGGAAAAGGCCGAGCTCGAGGAGATAGTCGAATTTCTCCGCGACCCGCGCAGGTTCATCGACCTCGGCGCCCGCATCCCAAAGGGCGTGCTGCTTGTAGGCCCTCCGGGAACCGGTAAGACCCTGCTTGCAAAGGCCGTCGCGGGAGAGTCGGGCGTTCAGTTCCTCTCCATTTCCGGCTCCGACTTCGTCGAACTTTACGTCGGCGTCGGCGCCTCGCGCGTAAGAGACCTCTTCGAGCAGGCCAAGAAGGCCGCTCCCTCGATAATCTTCATCGACGAGATAGACGCCGTCGGCCGACAGAGAGGCGTGGGCCTCGGCGGCGGAC
>JAFZAM010000002.1 GCA_017557265.1 Oscillospiraceae bacterium
AGCTCGCGCGCGGCTGGCGCGAGGCATACGGCTCCATGACAGACCTCGACGACGACGAGGAGGACGCCGACGACAGGGCTCAGCTCCTGCCGAAGCTCACTCAGGGCGCGCTGCTGCCCGTCCGCTCGGTCGATATTACGACGGGGAAGACCAAGCCGCCCGCGAGGTACACAGACGCGACGCTCCTGACCGCCATGGAGCACCCCGGCTCGACCGGCGCGGATAGGAAGATACTCGAGGAGACGGGCGGGCTCGGGACTCCCGCGACCCGCGCCGAGATAATCGAAAAGCTGCTCTCGTCGTTCTCCGTCGAGCGAAACGGCAAGGAGCTCATCCCGACCGCGAAGGGCCGCCAGCTCGTCGGCATAGTGCCGGAGGAGCTGACGAGCGCCGAGCTCACCGCCGCGTGGGAGACGCGCCTCGCCCGCATCGCCGAGGGGAAGGAGGACCCCGCGAAATTCATCTCCGAGATAAGAAAGTACGCCTTCTCGCTCGTGCAGTCTGTCAAGGCCTCCGACAAGGAGTACCGCCACGAGAACGAGACGCGCGAGCGCTGCCCCGACTGCGGAAAGTTCCTGCTCGCCGTGACGGACAAAAAGGGCGGGAAGATGCTCGTCTGCCCGGACCGCGAGTGCGGCTACCGCAAGCGCACGAGTCTCGCGACCAACGCCCGCTGCCCGAACTGCCATAAGAAGATGCAGCTTCGCGGCGAGGGCGACAAGCGCATGTTCGTCTGCATCTGCGGCTTCCGCCAGAAGCTCTCCGACATGGAAAAGCGCCGCGACGGAGCGGGCAAGGGCGACGTGCGCCGCTATCTCGCTTCTCAGGAGCAGGGGAGCGGGAGCAACGCTCTCGCCGAGCAGCTCAAAAAGTGGCAGGAGAGCAATAAATGAAGTGTTAAGCTCTGAAAATTGCAAATACCGCGTCAAAATTGCACTTTATAATGCATAATATGAAGATTTTTCGCAAAACACGGCAAATATTTATTATTTATCCTGCAAGAAAGCTTGACACGATATGCATAATGCGCTAATATAGCGTTTACTAACTATCCGCGCCCCGTGCGACATGGAGAGGTGAGAACACCGGATGGATTACTTTATCGGTAAGGAAAAGATCGATCTCATCATGCAGGAGTCGATGGTCGAGGAGACCGAGAAGCTCATAGCCGACCTGCGCGACGAGATAGCCGGCAACAACTACATAGCCCCGAAGGAGTATACCAAGACGGGCGTCAAGCGCGGCCTGCGAAACGAGGACGGCTCCGGCGTGCTCGCCGGTCTGACGCGCATCGCCAGCGTCCAGGGCTACGTCATGCTCGACGGCGAGCGCCATCCCATGCCCGGCCGCCTGATATACAGAGGCATCAACGTCGAGGACCTCATAAACGGCTTCATAAACGAAAACCGCTGGGGCTACGAGGAGACGGTCTATCTTCTGCTCTTCGGTTCTCTGCCGACGCAGGAGCAGCTCGACAAGATACACAGCGTCCTCAACCAGTGGAGCGCCCTGCCCACGGGCTTTACGGAGGACATGATCCTGCGCGCGCCGAGCCGCGACGTCATGAACAAGCTCGCCCGCGGCGTCCTCTCGCTCTATTCCTACGACCGCGACGCGGAGGACCAGTCGCTCGAGGCCGAGCTCTTCAAGGCCATCCGCCTCATAGCGCGCACGCCGACCATCGTCGCCAACGCCTACCACGTCAAGGAGCACTACTACGACAACAAGAGCCTGTATCTCCACAGACCTCAGCCGGAGCTGAGCCTCGCGGAGAACTTCCTCTATTCCATAAGACACGACAACAGCTATACCGACGACGAGGCGCGCCTGCTCGACCTCTGCCTCGTGCTCCACGCCGAGCACGGCGGCGGCAACAACAGCGCCTTCAGCTGCCGCGTCCTCTCCTCCACGGGGACGGACATCTATTCCGCCATCGCGGCCGCCATCGGAGCGCTCAAGGGCCCGAAGCACGGCGGCGCGAACAAAAAGGTCATGGAGATGTTCAACGACATCAAGGAGAATATCCGCGACTGGGAGGACGACGACGAGATAAAGGATTATCTGCGCCGCATCCTCAATAAGCAGGCGGGCGACGGCAGCGGCCTCATCTACGGCATGGGCCACGCGGTCTACACGCTGTCCGACCCGCGCGCCGTCATGCTCAAGAGGTTCGCGCGCAAGGTCGCCGAGCAGAAGGACTGCGACGACGAGCTCGAGCTGCTCGAGAGCATCGAGCGTCTCACGCCGGAGGTGTTCTTCGACGAGAAGGAGTCCGACAAGATAATCTGCGCCAACGTCGATATGTATTCCGGCTTCGTCTATTCGATGCTCGGCATCCCGACCGACCTCTATACGCCGCTCTTCGCGATAGCCCGCATGGCCGGCTGGTGCGCCCACCGCATCGAGGAGGTCACCGGCGAGAGCAACCGCATCATGCGTCCCGCGTACAGATACATGAACGCCCGCGTGCCGTACGTCCCCCTCGTCGAGAGAAACAAGCAGGCGTAAGCAAAATAGTACTTGACAAAAGAAAAGAAAGTGCTAAAATAGCGCCAATTAAACATTGTTTTTCGAAATACGTTGATGAAGAACGGCCCTGTGCGGAACCGGCACAGAGAGCGTGCGGAAGGTGCGAGCGCGCGCGGAACACATGGGCGGATCACTTCGGAGTACGGGCCCGAAAGAGAGATCGAGTAGGCGTCTGCGCAGCGGCAGCGTTATAGGCCGGGAGACTTGACTGAGTCTCGATGAGCGGCGGCTTTCCGGAGCCGCAATTTGGGTGGTACCGCGGATAATGATCCGTCCCATATTCTTGGGGCGGATCTTTTTATTTCGAAAAAAGCATGGAGGTTTGAAAAATGGAACCGAAAGTATTTGAGATAACGCAGAGGATAAGGATGCTCAGAGACATTATCGGCATGACGTCCGCCGAGGTCGCCGAGGCGGCCGGAGTCTCCGAGGAGGAATACCTGAAATTCGAAAACGGCGAGACGGACTTCACCTTCAGCTTTCTCTATCACTGCGCCGAGGCCTTCGGCGTCGATATCGTCGAGCTGCTGACGGGCGAAAATCCGCACCTGACGGGATATACCGTCGTGCGCGGCGGCAAGGGCCTTCGCATGAGCCGCCGGGAGGGCTTCGAGTATTTCCACCTCGCCGCGAACTTCAAGGACAAGATATCCGAGCCCTTCCTCGTAAAGGCGCCCTACCGCGAGGAGGAGCAAAACGCCGACATAGCCATGAGCGTCCACGCGGGCCAGGAATTCGACTATATAATCTCCGGCTCGCTCAAGTGCGTTTTCGACGGCAACGTCGAGACGCTCGAGGCCGGCGACTCGGTCTACTACGACTCCGGCCGCCCGCACGGCATGATAGCCGTCAACCCCGAGGGATGCACGTTCCTCGCCGTCGTCATGAGAGAGGATGAGCCCGATGCGACGCATTAACGAAAGATACTGCGAGGAGACGTTCGACGAAAACGGCGTCCTCAAGACCTTCAAGCTCAAATACCCCGAAAACTACAACTTCGCCTACGACATCGTCGACGACATCGGGACCAACGAGCCCGACCGCAAGGCCATGGTCTGGTGCGACACGAAGGGAAACGAGCGCGTCTTCACCTTCGGCGATATCATGCGCCTTTCCAACAAGTGCGCGAACTACCTCGCCTCCCTCGGCATAGGCAGGGGAGACAGAGTGCTCGTCGTGCTGCGCCGCCGCTACCAGTTCTGGTACGTGACGCCCGCGCTGATGAAGCTCGGCGCCGTCTTCGTCCCGGCGACGCACATGCTCAAGCGCCACGACTGCGTCTACCGCATTCAGAGCGGCGGGATAAAGGCCGTCATCTGCACCGTCGAGGGAGATACGGCCGACGCCTTCGACGAGGCGCTGCCCGAGTGCCCCGAGCTCGGCATGATGATCTCCTCCGGC
>JAFZAM010000205.1 GCA_017557265.1 Oscillospiraceae bacterium
CGAGGCCACCATGGGCCCGGTCCGTCAGGCCATGGCCGACGCCGGCCTCAAGGCGGACGATCTGTCCAAGGTCCTGCTGGTGGGCGGCTCCAGCCGTATCCCCGCTGTACAGGAGGCCGTGAAGAGCATCACCGGCAAGGACGGCTTCAAGGGCATCAACCCCGATGAGTGCGTAGCCGTGGGCGCCGCCATCCAGGCAGGCGTTCTGGGCGGCGACGTCAAGGGCCTGCTGCTGCTGGACGTGACCCCGCTGAGCCTTGGCATCGAGACGCTCGGCGGCGTGTGCACGAGGCTCATCGAGCGCAACACCACCATCCCGACTCATAAGAGCCAGATATTTTCCACCGCGGCCGACAACCAGACCTCCGTCGAGGTCAACGTCCTGCAGGGCGAGCGCGAGATGGCGGCCTACAACAAGTCCCTCGGCCGCTTCCACCTTGACGGCATCGCCCCGGCCCGCCGCGGCGTGCCTCAGATAGAGGTCAGCTTCGACATAGACGCCAACGGCATCGTCAACGTCTCGGCCAAGGATCTCGGCACCGGCCGCGAGCAGCACATCACCGTCACCAGCTCCTCCAACCTCTCCAAGGAGGAGATCGAGAAGGCCGTCCGCGAGGCGGAGCAGTACGCCGCCGAGGACGCCAAGCGCAAGGAGGAGGTCGACGTCAAGAATCAGGCCGACCAGATGGTCTATCAGGCCGAGAAGACGATAGCCGACCTCGGCGACAAGCTCGACGCCTCCGACAAGCAGAAGCTCAACGACGCGCTCGGCAAGGTCAAGGCCGTCAAGGATAACGGCGACACCGCCGCCATCAAGGCCGCGACCGACGAGCTGACTCAGGCCTTCTACGCCGTCAGCGAGAAGATCTACAGCCAGAATCCGCAGGGCGCTCCCGGCGGTCAGCAGGGCCCGAACCCCGGCGGCGGAGCCGCTCCGGGCGGTCAGGACTACTACGACGCCGATTACGAGGTCGTCGACGACGACAACAAGTAAGTCGGATCGCGTATGGCGGGGGGACGACCCCCGCCGTACGTTCGTTCAGACCCATCTCCGTTCGTAAGGGAGAAGACTATGGCGAGTAAAAGAGATTACTATGAGGTCCTCGGCGTCGACAAGAGCGCGTCGCAGGACGATATAAAGAAGGCGTTCCGCAAGGCCGCCAAGGAGAACCACCCCGACCTCCACCCCGACGACAAGGAGGCGGAGGCCCGCTTCAAGGAGATACAGGAGGCCTACGAGGTCCTCTCCGACGAGCAGAACCGCGCCAAGTACGACCAGTTCGGCCACGCCGCGTTCGATCCGTCCTTCGGGGCGGGCGGCGGAGGCTCCGGCTTCGGCGGGTTCGGCGGCTTCGGCGACATCAACGTCGACCTCGGGGATATCTTCGACTCCTTCTTCGGCGGCGGCAGGACGCGCGCCAGCGCCAACGCCCCGCGCAAGGGCAAGAACATAAGCGTCTCGCTGAACATAACCTTCGAGGAGGCCGCCTTCGGCTGCACGAAGGAGATAAGCGTCGGGCGCATCGAGCCCTGCGCCGACTGCCACGGCACGGGCTGCTCCGCCGGGACGACCCCGGAGGTCTGCTCCGACTGCCACGGCACCGGCACCGTCCGCACCCAGACGAGGACGGCCTTCGGCGTCATGAGCTCGACGACGACGTGCTCGCGCTGCGGCGGCACGGGCAAGATAATCCACAGCCCCTGCACGACCTGCCGCGGCAAGGGCAGCGTGCGCCGCAACCGCAAGATATCCGTCAACATCCCCGCCGGCGTCGACGACGGCATGACCGTCTCCGTCCACGGGCAGGGCAATCAGGGCACGAACGGCGGCCCGAACGGCGACCTGCTCGTCACGATAACCGTCCTCAACCACTCCCTCTTCCAGAGGGACGGCACGAGCGTCCTCTACAGGCTGCCGATAAGCATCACGCAGGCCGCTCTCGGCGCGGAGCTGCAGGTCCCGACGCTCGACGGCAACGTCATGCTGAAGATACCCGAGGGCACGCAGTCCGAGGCGGTCTTCAGGCTCCGCGGCAAGGGCATCCAGTCCCTCAACGGCGGCTCGCGCGGGGATCAGTTCGTGACGGTCTCCGTCCAGACCCCGAAGGGGCTCACCTCCGAGCAGAAGGAGCTTCTCAGGCAGCTCGCCGAGACCTTCGGCGAGGGCTCCGGCACGGGCAAGAAAAAGCGCAGGAAATAATACGAAAACTCCCCCGACGGCCGTCGGGGGAGTTTTTTATACTTTTCACTGTTTGCCGTAGAGGTATTCGCGCTGGGCGGAAGTCAGCTCGTCTATTTTTATGCCCGTCTCGGCGAGCTTGACGCGGCCTATGGCGTCGTCTATCTCCTCGGGGACGTCGTAGACGCGCCGCTCGAGGCTTTTTTGCTTCGACAGCCACTCGCAGGTCAGCGCCTGCACGGAGAAGCTCATGTCCATTATCTCGGCGGGGTGGCCGTTGCCGGCGGCGAGGTTTACGAGCCGGCCCTCTGCTATGACGTTGAGCGTGCGCCCGTCGGCGAGCGTGAAGCCCTCGATGTTCTCGCGGCGGACGGCGCGCGAGACGGCCATTTTCGCAAGGCCCGCGACGTCCACCTCGCAGTCGAAATGGCCGGCGTTGGTGAGGATGGCGTTATTTTTCATGACGGCGAAATGCCTCGGAGTTATTACGTCTTTGCAGCCCGTCACGGTCACGAAGATATCCCCGAGCGGCGCCGCCTCGTCCATGGTCATGACGCGGTAGCCCTGCATGACGGCGTCGAGCGCCTTGAAGGGGTCTATCTCAGTCACGATGACGTCGGCGCCCATGCCCTTGGCGCGGAGCGCGACGCCCTTGCCGCACCAGCCGAAGCCCGCGACTACGACGGTCTTGCCCGCGACGATGAGGTTGGTCGTGTGCATGATCCCGTCCCAGACGGACTGGCCGGTGCCGTACTTGTTGTCGTAGTAGTGCTTGGCCTTGGCGTCGTTTACGGCGACCATCGGGCACGGCAGAGTCCCCTCCCGCTCGCGCGTGCGGAGCCGAAGGATGCCCGTCGTGGTCTCCTCGCAGCCGCCGATGAGGTCGCCGGCGAAACAGGCGCACTTGCCCGCGAGCAGCTCGACGAGGTCTCCCCCGTCGTCGATGACGATGTGCGGGCGGCACTTGAGCGTCTCGACGAGGAGCGCCTCGTATCCCGCCATGTCGACGCCGTGTATACCGAAGGTCTCCACGCCGAGGGACGCGAGCCCGGCGGCGACGTCGTCCTGCGTCGAGAGCGGATTGGAGCCCGTCAGGCAGACCTCCGCGCCCGCCGCCTTGAGCACGAGCCCGAGGAACGCCGTCTTCGCCTCAAGGTGGACGGAGACCGCCGCGCGCAGCCCGGCGAGCGGCTTTTCGCGCTCGAAGCGGCGCTCTATGCCGACGAGGACGGGCATGAAAGAGCGCACCCATTCTATTTTTCTTATGCCTTCCGGCGCGAGAGCCGGGTCCTTGACTATGCTCATTTCGATCCCTCAATTTCCATTTTCGTCAAATTTACGCCAAAAAAGCTATATCAAAACGGATATATACAGGCCTCGACACAGATTGACACTATTTGCAGGATATGGTATATTTTGATAAGAAAAACCAACTCTAAGGAGATGCCGATATGAAATCAACAGGTATAGTCAGACAGATGGACAGCCTCGGCAGGATCGTGCTGCCGATCGAGCTGCGCCGCACGCTCGAGATCGCCGAAAAGGACGCGCTCGAGATATACGTCGACGGGAACACGATAGTGATGAAGAAATACGAGCCGCACTGCACGCTCTGCGGAAGCGCCAAGGATCTGACCCAGTTCAAGGGCAGGAACTTCTGCGCCTCCTGTATAGCTCAGATGAAGAAAGAGCTCTGATAACATATTCAAACGGGAGAGGACGAAACGTCCTCTCCCCTTTTTTTATTCTTTGGTCTCTTCCTCCGGCTCTTCCGGCTCCTCCTTCTCCGCGGCGAGCGCGGCGGCACGGAGCTTTTTCGCGCGGCCTATAAAGCCCGTCAGGTCCTTGTCGTAGAGGCGCTGCTTGTCCTTGTCGAAGCCGGTCACGACCGGGCCGCCGAAGGAGACTATCTTCTCGAGCGCGGCCTGCGCCGTCCCCGCGTCGCCGACGGGCGCGACGTATTCCTCGCCCCCGGTCGTCTTCATGACGAGCGACCAGAAGTTCGCCCCGCCCTCGAGGCGCTTGCTGCGCCCGTAGGTCCAGATGACGTCGCCGGTCTTGAATATCTCCGTCACGAGCTTTCCCGCGACGAAGGTCCTCTCCGACCCGATGCGGAGCTTCTTTCCGAAGTCCTCGCCCTCGTCGAAGGCGGCGTTCGCGCCGGCGGCGCTCTCGTCGGCGATGAGCCGGCGCATGGGCTTTTCCCAGTAGCCCGTCGCGGCGGCTATGAGGTAGACGATCGCGGCGGCGGCGAGCAGCGCGGCGATTATCGTCAGCGCCCAGGTCCCGCTCCTCGGCATCGTCCCGAGATAGCCGTTTTCGAGCACGAGCGGCAGGACGTGCGCGTCAAGGAAGGCCGCGTCGTGCTCCGGCTCGCCCTCCTCGAGCTCCTCCTGCTCCACGGCGGCTCGGAGCATCTCGTAGAGATAATCCTCGAGCCTGCCGACGGTGCCCTCGACGGAGCCCATGTTGAATTGCGAGAGCTCCTCGGTCGTATAGGCCTCCAGGGCGCTTACGTACTGCTCGGCGGCTATGAGCTCGCGCGTGCCGCGGATGCATATCCCGACGTAGTCGCCCGCGTCGGTCTTATACACGCAGTAGCGCGCCTTGTACTCGGCAACGTTGCCGTCGGCGTCGTAGCTTTTGGGCTTGACGGCGAATTCGCCGATGATGTCGGAGATGCGGGCGTAGGCCTTCGCGCCCTTGAGCTCGCTCGAGGCGAGCTTGGAGAGTTCGGGCGCCTGCGAGTAGGCCTTGAACGCGCCGAAGCCCGTCGCCGCGAGGAGCGCGGCGGCGACGGCGAGCAGGACTATCGCCAGCGGCAGTATTTTTTTCAGATAGACTGCGCGTATCCTCTTTTTCATGGAAGGCACCCCTCTAATCTCTTTTCACGACGGCCTTCGTGCGCCAGCGGCCGGTCTTGAAGTATATGACGCAGACGATCATGTTCAGCACGAACACCACCAGCAGCGTGACGAAGATGATGTCCGGATTGCCGTGCGGCCAGGCTTCGCTCGCGCTCGTGCGCGCGAGTATCCACGTCAGCGGGATGCGGACGAGGACCATCGTCGAAATGGTTATCCACATCGAGGCCATCGTATCGCCCGCGCCGCGCATGACGCCGCTGAGCGACTGGCTCACGGCGGAGGCTATGTAGCCGGCGCCGAGTATGCGCATCATCCTTATGCCCATCCTGATGACCTCTTCGGTATCCGTGAACATGTTGAGCAGCAGCCCGCCGCAGGTCAGCACGAACGTCACGAGCACGGCCGAGGCTATGAGCGACATCAGCAGGACGGTCTTCGCCCCGCGGTTGACGCGGTCCATGTCGCCGGCTCCGACGTTCTGCCCCGTAGAGGTCGAGGCGGAGACGGAGAAGGTCTGGTTGTGTATCATGGCGAAGCTGTCGACGCGCATGACCGCGGTGCAGCAGGCGGCGACGAGCGTCCCCATGGCGTTAATGAAGGACTGGACGAAGACGAACGAGAGCGAGATGATGCCCTGCGTCACGCCGGCGGGGATGCCGAGCTTGAGCAGCGTCAGCATGATCTGCTTTTTCGGCCTGAGCATCTCGGCCTTGAGCTCGACGAGGCCGCGAAGGCGCAGGACCTTGACGAGGCAGACGGCGGCGGAGAGGATCTGGGAGATGATAGTCGCCCACGCGGCGCCGGCGACGCCCATCTTGAGACCCGCGACGAAGGCTATATCGAGGACGATGTTCAGCCCGCAGGTGCCGAGCAGAACGAGCAACGGGAACACCGCCTCGCCCATGCCGCGCAGTATGCCGGAGAGAATGTTGTAAAACGCGATGCCTATGACGCCGATGAAGATTATCTGCAGATAGACCTTCGCCATATCGAACATCTCGGGAGTGGCCTTCGTCAGGCGCAGCAAGGCGCCCGACAGGGGCGTCCCTATCGCGGTCAGGAGGACGGAGGCGATGAAGATGAGCGTTAGGGAGTTTCCTATCGTCCACGAGAGGTTCTTCCCGTCCTTCGCGCCGAAATACTGCGAGACCATGATGCCCGCGCCGGCGGCGACGGTCATGAACAGGACGAAGAAGAGGTTTTGTATCGGGCCCGAGCAGCCGACGGCGGCGAGCGCCGTATCTCCGACGACGCGGCCGACGACGATGGAGTCGACCGTCCCGTAGAGAAGCTGGGCGAGGTTGCCTATCAGCAGCGGTATCGAGAAGTTCACGAGGCATTTGAGCGGGCTGCCGACGGTCATGTCCTGAGCGCCGAAAAATGCCCTGAATTTAGTCATGTTACCTCCGAAAGGCGCGGCGGGGAGCTCCCTCCGCGGCCCTTATCCTTTAATAAACAGATAGTATATTTTACAATATCCGCGCGCGCATTTCAAGAGCGCGCACGCCCGGCGGCGGGAATAATTATTCGCACCTGACCCGTCCCGCTGCGTTTTTTCTCAATTACGGGCGCCGTGAACGCTAAAACGCTTGTTTTAATCGAAACTCGGGTTTATAATAAAGTGTTAGAATATAAACGCTTATCAATCCACGCAGATCGGGAGAGCTCATCATGGATATCGCCCTCGCCGTCCTGACCGGCCTCGCCGCCGGAGGGATAGAGCTGTGGCTCCTTTTCATCCTCATAAAGGCCCTGCTCGGCGGCGACACAGTCAAGGCCGCCGCGCTGCTGCCCGTCAAGCTGCTCGTGCTCGCGGCGGGGCTCGTCCCGACGCTGCTGCTCGCGCCGAAGCTCCTCTGGCTCGCGGGCTGCTGCCTCGCGGCGCCCATCGTCACAGGCGCTCCGATCGGCGCTCTCATCCTCAACAAAAAAGGAGGCGGTAAGCCTTGACCGATATGGCGGAAAAAAAGAAAAAACGCGGCCGGAAGCTGCTCATCGCCGTGATCGCCATCGCCGCGTGGGCCGCTTTCGGGATAATACTCCGGCTCATCTTCGGCCCCGCCGAGAAGGAGGCGTTCACCGTCGAGATCTTCGCCCCGACGGTAAAGCTCGGGCCGCTGAGCCTCAGCGAATGCACACTCTGGGGCTTCGGGGTGACGGCGGTCGTCGCCGTGCTCGCGATACTCTTCCGCATCCTTTGCGTGCCGCGCTTTAAGGAGGTCCCGCGCGGTATTCAGAACGTCTTCGAGCTCATCGTCGAAAAGCTCGACGGGTACACGGAGAGCCAGTCGGGCGTCAAGCTCGGGGACAACCTCTCGGCCTACATAATGGCCCTCGGGATATACCTCGTCGGCTGCGCGGCGCTCGAGCTCTTCGGCGTGCGTTCCCCCTCCTCCGACCTGCTGACGACCTTCGCGCTCGCGCTCGTGACGTTCGTGCTGATAAATTACTACGGGCTCGCGAAGAAGGGCCTGCGCGGGAGGGTCAAAGACTTCACCAGGCCGACGCCCGTCATCGCGCCGATAAAGATCATCACGGATATCGCGACGCCGGTCTCGATGGCCTGCCGTCTCTTCGGCAACATGCTCGCGGGGCTCATCGTCATGGAGCTCCTCTACTACGCGCTCGGCAACTTCGCCGCCGGGCCGCCCGCGATACTCGGGCTCTACTTCAATCTCTTCCACCCGCTCATCCAGGCATTCATATTCATAACGCTCTCGCTATCGTTCATCGGCGAGGCCGCCGCTTTAGAAGAATAACAGGAGGTCAAATAAAATGGATATGTCTACGATAGGCGCCGCCCTGGCGCTGCTTCCGGCCGTCGCGGCCGGCCTCTCCATGGGCATCGCGACCGGCAAGGCCGTCGAGGCCACGGCGCGTCAGCCCGAGGCCAACAGCAAGATAAGCGCCCTCATGCTCCTCGGCATGGCGCTGACGGAATCGTGCGCCATATACGGCTTCGTTACGGCTCTTATAATTCTTTTCGTAAAATGAGGTGCTCTCTGCGATGATAGACGCTAAAACCGCCGTCGAAAGCATCATCCTCAATATCGCCAATATCGTCATCATGTTCCTCATCGTGCGCTTTCTCGTCTACAAGCCCGTCAAGAAATTCCTGACGGCGCGCAGAGAGCGCGTCGAGGCGGACATCGCCGAGGCCGAC
>JAFZAM010000206.1 GCA_017557265.1 Oscillospiraceae bacterium
CTCCGCGCTGCTGCTGCCGGTAGACGGCATGTTCGCGGACCTTCCCGCCGTGACGCTGGACGCCGCGGGCGAGAAGAAATGCCGCGTCGGGGCCGACGTGCCCTACGGCGGCGAAGAGACCGGCCGCGTGCGCGTATACGGCGAGGACGGCGCTTTCCTGATGCTCGCCGAGGTCTCCCGCGGCGCGCTCAAAACCGTAAAAAGCTTTTTCGAGGTCTGATAAAATGGTAAAGAGGATAATAGCGCTGGGATTTTTCGACGGCCTGCACCGCGGGCACGCGACGCTCATGGAGAGAGCCAAGGAGCGCGCGGCCGAGCTCGGAGCGTCGCCCGCCGTGATGACGTTCGACACGCATCCCGACGAGCTCGTGACGGGCGTGAAGGTGCCGCTCATCACCTCGCCGTCAGAGCGCGCGCACGAGCTGCGCCGTCTCTTCGGCATCGACGAGATGATCTCCCTGCGCTTCGACAAAAACATGATGAACATGCCGTGGGAGGAGTTCATCTCGTGGCTGACGGAGAACTTCGACGCCGCGGGCTTCGTAGTCGGCGAGGACTTCTGCTTCGGACGCGGCGGCAAGGGCACCGCGAAGCTGCTCGAGGGCTGGTGCGCCGGGCGCGGCCTTTCCTGCGACG
Source organism: Oscillospiraceae bacterium (assembly GCA_017557265.1). Classification (GTDB taxonomy): domain Bacteria; phylum Bacillota; class Clostridia; order Oscillospirales; family Oscillospiraceae; genus RGIG7949. The sequence goes on from JAFZAM010000206.1 coordinate 637, forward strand.
TCATGCCGCAGCTTCTCATAGACGGCGTCGTCGTCAGCTCGACCTATATCCGCCAGCTCCTTCTTGACGGCGAGACGGAGAAGGCCGCGCGCTTTCTCGGCCATCCCGCCGAGCTCACCGGAGACGTGCTCTACGGCTACCGCCTCGGCAGCAAGATGGGCACGCCGACGATAAACATGCGCTATCCCGACGGCGTCCTCATCCCGCGCCGCGGCGTCTACGCGACGCGCGTGCACATCGAGGAGGACCCGAAGGTCTACAGGGCCGTGACGAACATCGGCGTCCGCCCGACCGTCAGCGGCGACGGGGTCGTCTCCGTCGAGAGCTACATCCTCGATTTTTCCCGCAATATCTACGGTTACAGGGTCCGCCTCGAGTTTCTGGCCTTTATCCGCCCGGAGCGCAAGTTCGACGGCATCGACGAGCTCAAGGCCCAGATCCTCGCCGACGCGGAGAAGGTCAGAAGCCTTACTCTGTAACGACATTTCAGTATTGATTTAAGATAAAAAGACTGCCCGCGTCTGTTCAGGCGACGCGGGCAGTCTTTTTCTCCGCTGAAAGGATCGCTCACTGCTTCTGCTGCTTTTTCAGGTTCTCGTAAAAATGCAGTCCGTAAGACTGATGCATCTGCAGGAAGACCATGGCGTATCTCGGCATGGCGGAAATGGGAAAGGCGATGTAGCTCCCGCCTGGCGCGAGGTCGTTGATGACGCGGATGTATTCCGCGCGCATCTCATCCTCGGTCGTGCCCTCGCGGTCGAGTATGTGCACGTTGTCGAAGCCGCCGCAGAACGTGATCTGCGAGCCGTATTTCTGCTTGAGCTCCTTGACGTTGGGGTTGCTCGCGCCCTGCCATGTGTCGACGGCGTCTATGCCGATCTCGATGAAGTCTTCGATGAGAGGTTCGACGTATCCGCATGAGTGGTGCTGGTATATGAGGCCGTTGGCGTGTACGCTGTCGACGATGCGTTTGAGTTCGGGCTTGATGAGCTCGCGCCATAACTCGGGCCTCATGAAAAGGCGATCTCCCGTGCCATAGTCGTCGTGGGCGTTGATGACGTCGACGGGGTAGTACTTGGCGATCTTGTTGAAATAGGCGATCTTATAGTCTGCGATCGCGTGGAAGAAGGCCTTGCACTCGTCGGGTTCGGTCATGAGAGCGCACAGCGCGTTCTGCATGCCCATGCAGGCGTGGAGCCTCTCAAACATGCCGTTGATCACCATGCAGTACGGCAGCTTGCCCTCCGCGAGATTGGACAGCCCGTCCGCTCTGCGGACGACCCCCTTGCCGGCGAGGATCGCTCTTGCGTCCATGTGCAGGTCTATATCCGCCTGCTTTTCCCAGTCTATCGCCTCGACGTCCGGAACATGAACGACGTCGCGCCACTCCGTGATGTCCTCAAGCAGTATCTTGCCGGGTGTGGGCATCGGAGCGCCTATGCCGGGAACGTAGGTCCACTCCACGCCGAAATAGTCCTTGCCCTGCGTCGTGCCTATATATCGCTCCATCTCGGGAAGCGCCTGAATACTGTTGAAGTCCGCAAAGGAAAAAGGAACCCATTCGGGCACTCCGTGCCTATAGGCTATGAGCGCATTCTCTCTCGGAGTCAGATCCATTTAATAGCCTCCTTGATTTTATTGACAGTCATTTTCTGTAAATAATTATAAGTTCCGACATAAGCTTTGTAAAATGCTTATATTGCAATATTATATGCCCCAAAGGCATAGATGCTTGCGATAATGAAGTGAATCGGGTAGAATAATGCCGAGGTGAGAGCTGTGACGACTGATCAGATAAGATATTTCCTTGAAATAGGCCGCTGCGGCAGTATCATTGAAGCTGCAAAGCAACTCTATATTACCCAGCCGACGCTGAGCCGCCAGATAGCGGGAATGGAGAGCGAATTGGGTCTCAAGCTTTTTCAGCGCTCCAGACACGGAGTGCAGCTTACTCCTGCCGGCGAAACGCTCTATAACCAGTGGAGCACGCTGGCAGACCTTTATACAAAGTCCGTTCGGGAAGCGGCCAAAAGCGCGCGAGGCATGACGGAGTCGCTCAGCATAGGGGTCCTCGACGGCCTTAAGATCGACGGATTTCTGCCTCGCTTTCTCTTCTTCCTTCGCAACTTGCGGCCGGACGTCCATCTTATCCTCCGCAGGCTGAGCTTCGCCGAGATCATTGAGGATATCCGCTCCGGTCGACTCGATCTTGCTTTTTCTCTCGACGTGAACTTTTTCGGCCATCCTGAACTTTTCGTTCAGAACGTGAAGCCTTATTCCTCCGCCATAGTCGTGCCGGCACGCCATCCTCTCGCCGGGAAAGAGAAACTGACCATAGCGGACCTGAAAGATGAAACGCTCGTCATAGTCAACCGTGAGGAATGCGAAAAGGGAGTAGAAGTGATTGCGGACGTCTGCAAAAAATACGGCGGATTCATACCGAAGTTTCAGTACGTCCCATCCATGGCAAACGTCCTGCTCTGGCTCGAGAGCGGCTTGAGGTGCGCAATACTGAGCATGGAGATAAGCCTCAACGAGTCGGCGGACGCGAAGGTTTTTCCGCTCGCGGGAGCGAGCCGTTCCTTCGTGCAGATGGCCTGCTCACGCAGCGCGGAGAAATCAAGCGTAGTGATGGCGAAAGAGTATTTTGCAGGACAGAATCTTTAGAGAGATCAAAAAACAAAACAACCCGGCGCATGATTCGTTTTCATGCGCCGGGCTTTTTCAGTATAGAACAATATTATGTCAACCTTTGAGCAGCTCCATGTAATACGGGAGCGTGAGCTCGAAGCAGGGGCCCATGCGAAGCTCCGTCTCGCTCGCGAACGTGACGGCTATCGTCTCGCGGGTATACTTGACGGCGATCTCGGACGCCTCGGAGAGCGTCTTGCCGCGCAGGAGCGCGCCGAGCAGCGCCGAGCCGAAGACGTCGCCCGTGCCGTGCAGGTAGCCGGGGATGCGCTCGGCAAAGGAGTAGTTTATTTTGCCGTCCTTCGGGTCGTAGGCGGCGGCGCCGAGCAGCTTGTCGTCGAAGCAGACGCCCGTCAGCACGACCCGTTTGCCGCTGATGGCGGAGAGCCTGCGGACGAGCCCCTCTATGTATTCCTTCGTGTAGGGGCCGTCTTTGTATTCCTCGCCGAGCATGAGGCAGGCCTCGGTGATGTTCGGGCACATGATGTCGGACGCCGCGCACAGGCGCTTCATCTCGGCGGGAAAGTCCTCGGCGAAGCCCGCGTAGAGCTTGCCGTTGTCGGCCATGACCGGGTCGACGAGCGTGACGCAGCCCTCCGCCGCGTGGCGCTCGATGAGCTTGAGGACGAGGTCTATCTGCTCGATGGAGCCGAGATAGCCGGAGTATATGGCGTCAAATTTGAGGTCCATGGTCGCCCAGTGGTCGGAGATGGGCAGCACGTCCTCGGTGAGGTCGCGGTAGGTGTAGCCCGTGAAGCCGCCCGTGTGCGTGGAGAGCACGGCCGTCGGCAGGACGGAGGTCTCTATGCCCGCCGCGGAGAGGATGGGGAGCGCGACCGTCAGCGAGCAGCGGCCGACGCACGAGATGTCGTGGACGGCGAGCGCGTTTTTCTGCTTTTTCACTTCTTCTTCCTTCTTTATTATTAGTTTCCTTTATGGAGCCGGAGAGCCGTCTCCTGCTTCGTGACGGCGCGCGGTTCGAGCCTGTGCTCGGTGACGAGCCTCTCGCAGTAGGCCTCCAGCTCGGAGACAGGGCCGCAGATGAGCTCGAGGGTCATCTCGCAGGTCTTGACGGACTTGTCGCCGACCGTGAGCACGCCCTCGTCGAAGCTGAGCTCCGCCCTCGTCATCTCGGGGAGGTAGAGCGTCGCGAAGCGCCGCGTACACTTGTATTCGTACGCGGGAGCGAGCTCCGAGCCCGCGATATCCGCAAAGGTGTCCGGCGCGCCGTGCATGGCGAGGTCCTGCATCACGGCGTCGACGCCGTGAAAGATCGTCGAGAAATTCTCGCCCCTGTAGAGCCCTGGATGTCCGTCCTTTACGTACGAGCCGAACTTGAGCGTTGCGATCGAGAGGTTTATCCACGCCCTGACGCGCAGCAGAGCGCCGCGCTCGGCGAGCTTCCAGTCCGGCGTGTCGTAGAATACGTCGAGCGTGCTCCTCTCGGTCCAGTCGTCCTTGAGGTACTGCGCGACGTAGTCGCTGTTCGCGATAACGCCCGCTTCGGCGGGTCCCTCCAAAGAGTATTTGAATTCGATCTCGGTAGCCATTTCGTCCGCCTCCGGTCCCTTTCTGAATGGATATTATAATATATCACAAAGCGAGTAAGTTAACAAGCCGTGAATTATTAAGCAAAAAAACGCTCCGCAACAGCAAACGACCGATTATTCCCGTCCGGTTTACTATAATCTTTTCATCAGCAAAAGAAAAAGCCGTTTGGGAGGGTCCGGAGTTGACAGTCAGGCAGTTGAAGCAGGGGAGCGTCAAGCTCAGAAGGGAGGCGTTTTCGCGCCTCGGAGCGGTCGCGGAGGGTCTCGCGGCGAGGCCGGGAGCGATCCGCGCCGCGGAATGGAGCATAAGGTTCTGCCTCGCCGCGGTACTCGGCTCGGCGCGCGTTTTCGGGGGCGCCTCGC
>JAFZAM010000207.1 GCA_017557265.1 Oscillospiraceae bacterium
CTCGCCCCGGGCGGGCGCTTCGTCTGCTCCGGAATCATAGACGGGCGCGAGGCGGAGATAGTCTCCGCCGCGGAAAAGGCGGGACTCGCCGTCCTCGGGCATCAGAGCTCGGAGGGCTGGCACTGCTATATTATGTCAACCAATTCGGAGGGCAAGCGATGGAACTGACGGCTTCCTGCCTTTTCGGGACGGAGGGTCTCGTCGCGGACGAGCTCCGCTATATGGGCTTCGAGGGAGTCGAGGCCGGGACGGGGCAGGTGCGCTTTCATGGCGGCCCGGCCGAGATCGTCATGGCGAACCTGCGCCTTCGCACGGCCGAGCGCGTCATGATAAGGCTCGGGGAGTTCCACGCGCGGACCTTCGACGAGCTCTTCGAGGGCGTCAAGGCGCTCCCGTGGGAGGACTACATTGAAAAAAGCGGCGCGTTCCCGGTGCGCGGCTCGTCGCTCGACAGCGCGCTGCACAGCGTCCCCGACTGCCAGCGGATAATAAAGAAGGCCGCGGCGGTCCGGCTCGCGGGAAAGTACGGGCTCGGGCGCCTGCCCGAGGACGGCGCCGTCCACCAGATACGCTTTTCCATCATGCGCGACGTCGCCGCAATTTACCTCGACACGAGCGGCGAGGGGCTGCACAAGCGCGGCTGGAGGCCGAACTCCAATCTCGCGCCGCTGCGCGAGACGCTCGCCGCAGCGATAGTCAAGCTCTCCCGCTTCAAGGGCAAAGAGATATTCGTAGACCCCTTCTGCGGCAGCGGCACGATAGCCATCGAGGCCGCGCTCGCCGCGATAAACAGGGCTCCCGGTCTCGGCAGGACGTTCGCGGCCGAGAGCTGGCCGCTCTGCCCGCCTGAAATTTGGCGCGAGGCGCGCGAGGAGGTGCGGGCGGCGGAGTTTTCCGGCGGCTATACGATACTCGCGAGCGACATAGACCCCGCCTGCATTGAGATAGCGAAGGCCAACGCCGAGCGCGCCGGAGTCGGCGGCATAGTCCGCTTCAAGACGGCCGACGCGCTGACGCTCCCCATTCCCGAGGGGCCCGGCATCCTCGCGGCGAACCCGCCCTACGGCGAGCGGCTGATGACCCCGCAGGAGGTCCAGAAGCTGTATTCCTCGATGGGGCGCGCGTGGCGCTCTCTCGACGGCTGGAAGCAGTATTTTCTGACGAGCGACCCGGAATTTGAGAGATATTTCGGAAAAAAAGCGAAAAAAAGAAGAAAACTCTACAACGGCATGATACAATGCAATCTGTACATGTACTTCTGACACGTGGAGGCGCGAGGCCTTGAAGCACTTTTTCGTTATTAATCCCGCCGCCGGCAAAAAGACGGACCCCGCCGCGCTCTCCGCGCGGATAACGGAGATCGCCTCGGCGCGCGGCGAGCCCTTCGAGATATACGTCACGACCGGGCCGATGGACGCCTGCGAGGCCGTCCGCCGCGAGGCGGATAAGGGCGGCGAGGTCCGCGTCTACGCCTGCGGAGGCGACGGCACGCTCAACGAATGCGTAAACGGCGCGGCGGGCCGCGAAAACGTCTCCGTAACGCACTACCCCACCGGCACGGGCAACGACTTCATCCGCGTCTTCGGCGCGGACGACGTCGAGCGCTTCCGCGACCTCGAGCTCCTCATGGACGGCGAGGCCGTCCCTCTCGACCTCATCGACTGCAACGGGCGGTACGCCATAAACATCTGCTCCGTCGGCATCGACGCGCGCATCGGCACGCAGGTCCACGAATACTCCTCAAAGCCCCTGCTCTCCGGCGGGGCGGCCTACGTCGCCTCCCTCGTCGTCAACGTCTTCCGGGGGATAAACCAGCGCCTTAAGATAACGCACGAATCCTCCGAGGAGGGCGAATACGCTCTCGTCTGCGTCTGCAACGGCAGCTACTACGGCGGCGGCTTCCACCCCGTCCCCGAGGCCGTCCCGAACGACGGGACGCTCGACTGCCTCGTCGTCAAGGGCGTCGGCATATTCGGCTTCGCGCGCATGGTCGGGCGCTACTCCAAGGGGCGCTACGCCGAGATGGGCAAAATAATGACGCTCCACCGCGGCGCGGAATTCGCCGTCGAGTGCGACGAGCCGCTGGACGTCAACGTCGACGGCGAGCTCATAAGGGGCAGCTCGGTCCGCTTCTCCCTCCGCCCCGGCGCGGTCTCCTTCGTCCTTCCGAAGGGCTCGGATTTCCTCGCCTCATGCGCTCAAAGAGCGGAGCATTGAGGAGAAATCAGCCGATTTTGCAAGCATTTCCGGGAGAAATTGTGAATTTTCGTTAAATTTATCTGTTTTTACATAGTTTTTCCGCAATTTTAGGCTTGAAATTTAATAATTGTCGGGTTATTATAATAGCGTGTTAGCACTCAGGTACAAAGAGTGCTAACACGCTAACTGTGTTAATCGGTAATTTATTTTTCAGGAGGAATACCTATGAAACTCATACCTCTGGCCGACAGGGTCATCGTAAAGCAGATCGAGGCCGAAGAGACCACCAAGGGCGGCATCATCCTTTCCAGCGCCGCTCAGGAAAAGCCGCAGATCTTTGAAGTTATCGCCGTCGGACCCGGCGGCGTCGTCGACGGACACGACGTTGAGATGACCGTCGAGCCCGGCGATAAGGTCATCACCGGCAAATACAGCGGAACTCAGGTCAAGGTCGACGGCGAGGAGCTGACGATAGTCCGTCAGTCCGACATCCTCGCCATAGTAGAATAACGGGAGGAATCAACAATGGCTAAACTGCTCGTATACAACGAAGAAGCGAGACACGCTCTCGAGCGCGGCGTCAACAAGATCGCCGACACCGTGAAGATCACCCTCGGCCCCAAGGGCCGCAACGTGGTCCTTGAAAAGAAGTTCGGCAGCCCCCTCATCACCAACGACGGCGTCACCATCGCCAAGGAGATAGAGCTGGCCGATCCTCTGGAGAACATGGGCGCCCAGCTGCTGCGCGAGGTCGCTTCCAAGACCAACGACGTCGCCGGCGATGGCACCACCACCGCCACCCTGCTCGCTCAGGCGATAGTCCGCGAGGGCCTCAAGAACCTCGCCGCCGGCGCCAATCCGATGGTCATGCGCCGCGGCATAGCCAAGGCCGTCGACGCCGCCGTCGCCTCCATCAAGGCCAACTCCCAGCCCGTCTCCGGCACCGAGGACATCGCCCGCGTCGGCACCGTCTCCTCCGGCGACGAGGTCATCGGCCGCCTGATAGCCGAGGCCATGGAGAAGGTCAGCCAGAACGGCGTCATCACCGTCGAGGAGTCCAAGACCGCCGAGACCTACAGCGAGGTCGTCGAGGGCATGCAGTTCGACCGCGGCTACATCACGCCGTACATGATCACCGACTCCGACAAGATGGAGTCCGTGCTCGACAATCCCTATATCCTCATCACCGACAAGAAGATCTCCAACATCCAGGAGATCCTGCCCATACTCGAGGGCGTCGTGAAGGCCGGCAAGCAGCTGCTCATCATCGCCGAGGACGTCGAGGGCGAGGCTCTCGCCACCATCATCCTCAACAAGCTGCGCGGCACCTTCACCTGCGTGTGCGTCAAGGCCCCCGGCTTCGGCGACAGGCGCAAGGAGATGCTCATCGACATCGCCACCCTTACCGGCGGCCAGGTCGTCTCCGCCGACGTCGGCATGGACCTCAAGGAGGTCGGCCTCGACGTTCTCGGTACCGCCCGCCAGGTCAAGGTCACCAAGGAGTTCACCGTCATCGTCGACGGCGCCGGCTCCGCGGAGGACATCAAGGGCCGTATCCACCAGATCCAGTCCCAGATCGAGATCACCACTTCCGATTACGACCGCGAGAAGCTCCAGGAGAGGCTCGCCAAGCTGGCCGGCGGCGTCGCCGTCATCAAGGTCGGCGCGGCCACCGAGGCCGAGATGCGCGAGAAGAAGCTCCGCATCGAGGACGCTCTCAACGCGACCCGCGCGGCCGTCGAAGAGGGCATAGTCCCCGGCGGCGGCACGATCTACGTCCAGGCCGCTCTCGCCGTCGAGAAGATCCTGCCGGAGCTCTCCGGCGATGAGAAGACCGGCGCCGCCATCATCGCGGCCGCCCTGCGCGAGCCGGTCCGCCAGATAGCCGCCAACGCGGGC
>JAFZAM010000208.1 GCA_017557265.1 Oscillospiraceae bacterium
CGTCCCGCTGAGGACCTCGTCGTCCGGCCCGGCCTCGCGCGGGGCGCTCTCGCCGGTCAGGGCGGAGGCGTCTATCGCGGAGGAGCCCTCGAGCACGACGCCGTCGAGCGGTATCTTCTCCCCGGGACGGACGATGACGACGCTCCCGACCGGGACCTCCGCGGGGTCGACGCGCCTCTCCCCGTCCTCCGTCTCGAGGCGGGCGAAGTCCGGCCGCACGTCCATGAGCTCGGCTATGTTGCGGCGGCTCTTTTCGACGGCGAGATCCTGAAACAGCTCGCCTGTCTGGAAAAGCAGCATGACCGCGACGCCCTCGGCGTACTCCCCGAGGACGATCGCGCCTATCGTCGCGACGGCCATGAGGAAGTCCTCGTCGAAGACCTCGCCGTGCAGTATCCCCTCGGCGGCCTCGCGGAGCACGTCGAAGCCCGCGACGAGGTACGGCACGAGGAACAGCGCTATGAGCGCCGCCTTCGGCAGGCGCACGGGGACGAGCCCCTCGCTTATAAGAAAGAGAGGGACCCAGAAAACGGCAGCTATGATTATCCGCGCGAGCAGGGTCTTTTGTTCCTTGTTCATGGCGTTCTCCCGGGGGCCTTATCCGGCCCGATGCAAGTATAGCCCCGCGCGGAGCTTAATGCAAGACTTTTCGGTTAGCTTTTGCTAACCCCGGGGCAAAAAAAGCGGGGACGAAGAGTGCTTCGTCCCCGCATGTGCGGTGATGCTTATACTCTGTGCTCCGCGCGGGAGATGATGTCGTTTTGCATCTCGGTCGTCATGTCGACGAAGTAGGCCGAGAAGCCCGCTATGCGCACGACGAGGTTGTGGTACTCCTCGGGGTTGGCCTGCGCCTTGCGCAGCGTGTCGGCGCTGACGACGTTGTACTGTATCTCCATGCCGCCGTCCTCGAAATAGGCCTTGGTCATGTCCTCGAGCTTTTCCACGCCGTCGTCGGCCTGCAGGGAGGACGGGTGGATCTTGAGGTTGAGCGCCATGCCGTCCATGTAGTGGCCGTGCTCGAAGTTCGTCGCCGAGCAGAAGACGGAGGTCGGGCCGTTGGTATCGCGGCCCTGCGCGGGGCTGCAGGCGTCGGCTATGGGCTCGCCGGTCTTGCGCCCGTCGGGCGTGGCCCAGGTTATCTCGCCCTGCACGACGTGGTCGGACGCGCCGAACGTGCCGCATTTATAGACCTTGCAGCGGCAGGTCGAGAAGGCGCGGGTGATGTTGTAATAAAGGTCCATGACGTACTTCATCTCGGCGTCGGCGTAGGGGTCGTTGTTGCCGTAGTGCGGGACCTCGCTCAGGACGCGCTGGCGCAGGCCCTCGTAGCCCTCCCAGTTTTTGAGGATGGCGTCGAGGAACTCCTCGCGCGTGGCGATCTTCTTGTCGTAGACGACGTACTTGAGCGCGGTGAGGCTGTCCGCCGTCGTGGCGAGGCCCGTCGCCGTGCCGCCGTAGGAGTTGTACTTCGCGCCGCCGGAGGAGACGTCCTTGCCGCTCTCCATGCAGCCCTCGACGGAAATGGAGAGGTTCGGGAAGGGATAGAGGCGCGGGTATTCGTGCTCGGTGAGGTTATTGAGCGACGCCGACCACGTCAGCATCCAGCGGCATATCTTCTCGAACGCCGCGCGGACGTCGTCCATCGTCTCCATGTCGGTCAGGTAGCCGGAGCGGACCTTCGCGGGGCACTGCGCGCCGTTTATGGGGTTGATGCCGTCGTTTATCGCCATGTCGAGCGCGATGGCCCAGAAGATGCCGTTGTGTCCCATGGCCGAGCCGTTCGGCGCGGGGTAGTCGTTGCCGGAGCCCGTGACCTCCTGGCAGCCGATGAAGGCGAAGTTGCGCGCGTCCTCAAGCGTAAAGCCGAGCTCGCGCATGAGGGCGGGGATGATGACCTCGTCGTTCTGCAGGAGGGGCAGGCCGCCGACGCGGGCGGAGGCCGCCATCGCGCAGTCCCACATCTCCTTGGGCGTGTTTTTCGTCACGCGAAGCGAGATGGTCGGGTCGTGCAGGTCGAGGCGCGCCATCGTCTCGAGGACCATGTAGGACACGGGGTTGGTCGCGTCCTCGCCGGTCTTCGGGTCGGTCCCGGCGATGGTCGTGTGCTGGAAGGAGACGCCTATGCCGGCGGTCTGGGCGTTCTTGCCGAAGCCGCCGCCGTAGAACGTGTTTATCTTCAGGAAGAAGCCGTCGACGAGCTCCTGTGCCTCGTCGAGCGTGATGCGCCCGGCCTCGAGGTCGGCCTTGAGGTACGGCCAGGTGTACTGGTCGAAGCGGCCGAGGCTGATGACGCCGGGGTCGTTCTCGGATTTGAGGAAGACGTCGTACATGAGAGCCATCTGGCAGGCCTCCCAGAAGGTGCGCGGCGTCTCGGTCGCTATGTGGTCGAGGGAGTCCGCGCGGGAGAGGTACTCGGCCTTCTTCGCGGGGTCGGCCGCCTTTTCCGCGAGCTCGCGGGCGAGCGCGGCGTAGCGGCGGGTGAGCGTTATCGCGCCGTCGCAGGCGACTGTCGCGGCCTTGTAGAACATGTACTTGCCGATGTCGTCGCCCATGATATTGCCCTCGCGCTCGTCGAGCCAGTCCTGCGCCTGCTTGCGGATGGCGCCGTAGCCCTGCCGCAGGATGTTCTGGTAGCCGGGGGTCAGGTGTCCGGGCGGGAGATAGATGGGCCAGCCGCCCTTCTTGCCGGAGGGGTTGGCCTGCAGGACGAAGAGCTCCTCGACGCCGTCGGGCAGCCAGTTGGCCGCGCCGAAGCCGCCCTCGAGCGCGGCCTTCTCCTTGGATATCTCGCGCAGGGCGGCGAGGTCCTCGGGCGAGATGGCCATGCGCTGGTGGGAGTAGAAGGGGTCGTCCTCGGGCGCGTGATGCAGCCCGTCCTCGCGGATGGGCCAAGTGTGCTCGATGTCGACGCTCAGCCAGCCGGAGCCGTTGGCCGCGCCCCAGCCCTTATAGCCGAGGCTGCCGAAGAAGAATTCGTCCTCGTGGAGGTTGAGCGGCATGCGCTCGAGAACGTAGAGGGAGATGTAGGGCTTCTGCAGGAGGGGCGGGTACTTGAAGTACTTTTTCTTCGCCTCGAGCTGGAGGCGCGCCTTCTCCGAATCCGCGACCATGAGCCTGTCGCGGACCGCGTCGCGGAGCCTTGCGACGCGCTCTGTATAGGGCTTGAAGGTATACATGGCGCATTTCCTTTCATTGAGACGTTGCAGTATAAGTTATTTTAATCATTGTATCATAACAAAAAAAGGGAAGCAAGAAAAAAGGCTCCCCTGCGCGCACTTCAAAGCCTTCCCCTTGAGGGTAGCGAAGCGGCGACGCGGTAGTGAATGACATGCCGGCGGCATGTCAGAGCCGCGGCGTGACCGAGCCGCAGCGAGACAGGTGGGTGAGCAACGCGAACCCGGATGAGGTGGATGACAAAGCAGGGCTTGCGGCAAGGCCACCTCATCAGTCACGGCTTCGCCGTGCCAGCTTCCCCTCAAGGGGAAGCCCGTGCCTCTTGCCTTACGCTCCCGCGCGCGGTATAATCTATGCGGAAGGAACGGGGCGGGAGCCCCGCGCATACGGAAGGAAGGATACCATGGACAAACAGAGCTTCACCGCCCTCGCGAAGGACGTCTTCGCGGGTCTCGCGGACATCAACGTCGCGCACCTGCCCGTCGAGGACGTCGACCTGCCCATCCTCGACGAGCCCATCATCGGCTTCGCCGCCGCGGACGACCCCATTTTCGACTCGTTCAAGGACCCGCACGTCGTCGGGGATAACTTCCTCACCCCGCTCGAGCGCATGCCCGAGGCGAAGACCGTCGCCGTCTTCTATTTCTCCTTTACAAAGGAGATACGCGACCGCCACCGCGCCTGCACCGAGGCGCAGAGCGAGGCGTGGAACGAGGGCTACGGCGGCCACGGCAAGGTCGTCGTCGCGTTCGCGAAGGCCATGGTCGCCCGGCTCGAGAACGAGGGCGTCAGGGTCGTGAACCCGACCTGGGACATGGAGCACCCGACGACCACCATCCCCTATAATAACGGCGACGAGGACGACCTCTGGTTCAACGCGCCGTGGTCGACGCGGCACGTCGCCTACGCCGCCGGGCTCGGCACCTTCGGCCTGCACAAGCACATCATCACCGAGAAGGGCTGCTGCGGGGCGATGGTCACGCTCCTCGTCGACTGCGCCATAGAGCCGACGAAACGCGCCTACTCCGACCCCTACGAATACTGCTCGCGCTGCGGCGTCTGCACGACGCGCTGCCCGCTGCACGCCATCACGTTCGAGCACAGCCGCAATCTCAAAAAGTGCGCCGGACGCACGCGCGAGCTCATGGCGATCTCCGGCAAGGGCAACTGCGCCAAGTGCATGGTCGCCGTCCCCTGCGAGGACAGGATACCGGTCGAAAGATAAGGGGAAAATAAGGACGCGGGGCTGCCGAAGGGCAGCC
>JAFZAM010000209.1 GCA_017557265.1 Oscillospiraceae bacterium
CGCGGCGGCGGCGACGGACGCCACGCTGCCCGCGACGGGGCTCGTGACGATCGAGACCTGCCTGCCCGCGGCGCGCGCCTCGGAGCTCTCCATGAGCCTGTGCATGATCTTGATGACTATCATGATGAGAGTCAGGACCACGATGCAGGTCAGGATGCCGAGCACCATGATTATCAGCGAGCCGCCGAGCTTTTCGCCGAGGCCCATGCCCGCCAGAATGTCGGGATCCTTGAATCTCTCGATCACGCCGAGTGATCTGTCCAATATGCTCCCCCCGATACTCGGACGCGGCGCGGCGCCGCAAAAGGGCCGCGTCGGCTATCCGTTTAACGTGATAAAGAGATGATATACCCGCGAGGGGTCATCGTCAAGCGGATAATGGAACAAAGTTTGAATTCCCGCCCGCCCGTTTTTGGCCTATCCGACGAAAAAAATACGCGGAGCCGGAGCTCCGCGTATCGGTCGCTTGAAATATCAGCCGCAGACGGCCGCGATGGCGCGGGCGTATATCCTGACGGCCTTGAGCGCGTCGGCGACGCTCATGCGCTCGTTGTTGCCGTGGATGTTCGCTTCGAAGCCCGGGAAGAGCGGCCCGTAGGCGACGCCGCCCTCGATGTCGTGGACGTACGTCCCGCCGCCGGTATAGCAGCAGCGGCCCTTCTCGCCCGTGACCTCCTCGTAGCAGTCGAGCAGCTTGCGGACGAACTCTCCCTCGCCGGGGGTGTTGTGCGGCGGGGTGAAGTCGGCGCGCGCGGAAAACCCCTCGCTCTCGAGCAGGGAGAGGATCGGCTTTACGCAGTTATCCTCCGTCGCGCATATCGGCATGCGGCTGTCGAGCGTGCACTCTATCCCCTTCTCGTCCATCTTCAGTATGGAGAGGACCATCGTCAGGCGGCCGGAGACGGCGTCGGCCATGTCCACGCCGAGCGCGGTCCCGTTGCAGTCGGCGGCGGGAAATAGCTTCGCGACCGCGCGGACGGCCCTGTTCGGCGCGCAGTCTGCGAGCGGCAGCTTCGCGAGCAGCTCGGCGAGCGCCGTTATGCCGTTGACGCCGTTTTCGGGGACGCTCGCGTGGCAGGAAAGGCCCGTCACTGCGAGCTTTACGCCGCCCTCGGCGGGCTCGGCGGTATACGATACTTTAAGGCGCGGGGCCTCCGCTTCGCAGACGGCGCGGACGGTCTTCTCATCGACGCCGAGGACGACGGCCTCCGCGTCGGCCGGCAGGACGTTGAACCTGAAGCCGCCCGAGAAGCTCTTAACGCGCGGCAGAGCGGTCCCATCTTCCCACGCGGCGGAGAAGAAGCCGTGCATGTGGCCCTTTTCGACGTTGTAGACCGGGAAATCCGCGTCGGGCGAGAACGTGTTCGGCGCGTGCTTTTCGACGGCGTAGTAGTGCGGGAGGTCGCGCATGCCGGACTCCTCGTCGGTCCCCATGATGAGGCCGACCGAGCCCTTGAGCGGCAAGCCGAGGTCCCTTACGCAGCGCATCGCGTACAGCGCGAGCACGAGCGGGCCCTTGTCGTCGCTGACGCCGCGGCCGTAGAGCATGCCGTCTTTCTCGACGAGCTCGAAGGGGTCGGTCTCCCAGCCGTCGGCGACGTCCACCACGTCGAGATGCGCAAGCATGTCGAGCAGCCGCTCGCCCTCCCCGAAGGACGCGCACGCGGCGGCGCGGTCGTATTCGCGGACCTCGAAGCCCGCCTCGCGGCACATCTCCATCGCCTTGTCCAGCGCGAGCGCCGGTCCCTTCCCGAAGGGAGCGCCGGGCTCGGCCCCGCCGACCGTGCTCCTTATCTTTATGAGCTTCGCCATGTCGGCGATCATCTCGCCGAGGTGCGCCTGCGTCCATTCGTCTATCCTGCATCCGAAATCCATGTCTTTATCCCGCCTTTTCTTTATTTACGGAAGGAAGTCCGTTATAACGTCCATCATATGTACGAGCTCGAGGCCCTCCTCGTTCATGAGGGCGCAGAGCCCGGCGACCGCCTCGCGGTCGGGGGATATGTCCTCGGCCCTCGCGACCGAGACGAACGCCTCTATCCCCCACGCCGTCCCCGCCTCGTTCTCGCTCCGGCAAAGACGGTAAAGCACTTTTTCAGCCATTTTCGTCACTCCCGCGTCGAATTTCCCCCGAAGGGGCGAAAGCGCGTCGATACTACCACGCGCGCCGCTCCCGGGCAAGAAAAATCAATCGCAGAAAACGACATAATTCTACATTTTTTGTTATTATGTAATCTTATTCGTACACCGATACGGTGATGAACGGCGCCCGCTTCCCCGCCTCGACGGATACGGCGCGGCATTTCAGCTCCACGCCGGCATCGAGCAGGGCGGCGACGTCGGAATTGAGCGCGCGCGGCACGTAGCCGAGCTTCTCCCCGTCCGCGCCGTCTATCCTGACGGCGAAGGGATCGAACGGGTTTTCCGGCTCGCGGGCGAGCGCGAGAGCGTCGCCGGGCTTCACGGCCTCGGCCGCCTCCGAGTCGCAGTACTCCGTCCCGGCGACGGTCGTCACGAGCAGCGGGCGCGGAGCCCCGGCCCTCGGCAGTAGCGGGGAGCGCGGCCGCAGAAGGGCAAGTCTGTTTTGAAGCCTTATCCGCTCCGTCCCCTCCGAGCGCGAGGCGAGCTTCCAGGCCTGCCGGAAATCGCGGGGAGAGAGCTTCTCACCCGCTCTCGCGTCGAGCAGGGTCAGGAGCACGCGCCCCGTCGCGGACGGGTCGGGAGAGCGCAGAAGGACTCTGCACCTCTCCAGCGCGCCCCTTGCGTCCCCGCGGCGGGCGAGCTCCTCCGCCTCCTCGAATACCGTCATATCATTCCCCGACGCGCTCGGCGCGGAACTGTATCATCTCGGCCGCAACGCTTATCGCTATCTCGGCGGGCGTCTCGGCGCCAATGTCGAGCCCTATGGGCGTGTGCACGCGGGCGAAGTCCTCCTCGGTATAGCCCTTCTCGGCGAAGAGGCGCGCCTTCGTCGCGGCGACCTTGCGGCGGCTGCCTATGCAGCCGATGTACGACGCGGGCGTCGCGAGGACCTGCGCTATGACCTCGTAGTCGAAGCCGTGGCCGCGCGTCATGATTACGGCGTTGTCGCGGGGGCCTATCGTGATGCGCTCGCCTATCGCTCCGAAGTCGCCGAGCACGAGGTCGAACGCCGTCGGGAAGTGCTCCCGCGTCGCGAAGTCGGGCCTGTCCTCATATACGACGCAGCGGAAGCCGATATGCTCGAGCACGGGCACGAGCTCGCGCGCGACGTGCCCGCCGCCGAAGACGTAAGTCACGCCCGAGAGCGAGACGGGCTCGACGTAAAATTCTTCCGTCTGCTTCGCGCCGCTCCTGAGGAGCGGCCTGACCTTCTCCGCGCCGAGCTCCGGCGCGAAGAGCAGCTCTCCCCCGCGCCAGACGGCGGTCTTCGTAAACTCGCCGCCCTCGACGGCGCGGACGAGCCAAGCGTCCTCGCCCTTGTCCATCGCCTCGCGCAGGCACTTAAACGGCGCCGTATCCTCCGGCTTTATGAGCTGGAAATAGACGGTCACGTCGCCGCCGCAGATCATGCCGAGGTCCTCGACGTCGTTTTTCGCGAGGATGTAGGCGTGCGAGCCGCCGCGGCCCTCCGCGAGCATCTCGACCGCC
>JAFZAM010000210.1 GCA_017557265.1 Oscillospiraceae bacterium
GCCCTCGCGGGCGAGCAGCCGCGGCCTATGCCGGCGAGCAGGACGGGAAGGCTCTCCCCGCCGCTCCCGTCGGCGACGAGGCAGACCCCCTCGAGGCCCTCTATGTCCTCGAAGCGGCTCTCGATGATGACGGGATTGAGGTTTTCCCCGCCGGGGGAGACGACGAGGTCGTCGCGCCGGCCGAGGATAAAGAAGCGTCCGCCGCGCTCCTCCGCGAGGTCGCGCGTATCGAACACGGCCTCGCGTTCTCTGCGAACGCCGTCCTCTATTATGTATCTCGCCGTCGAGCTGCCCGAGACGCGGAGCGCCCCGTCCTCGCCGAGCGAGTAGGTTATCGAGCCCAGAGGCCTGCCGACGGAGCCCGTGCAGCGCGCGCGGGCGCTGTCCGAGAGCTCGACGGAGGTGATGCCCGTCTCGCTCATGCCGTAGCCGTTGGCGAGGCGGTAGCCGATGGCGTTGAAGAACTCCAGCGCGCTCGCGGGGACGGCGCTCCCGCCGGATATCATAAAGCTTATGCTCTCCCCGAAGAGGTTATCCCGCACCTCGCGGAAGGCGAGCTTCTTAAAGAGCGGCCCGAGCAGGGGGACGTCACCTATCTTCAGCGAGAGGGCGAGCGCCCTGTCGAACTTCGCGCGCTTGCCGCGCCCGTCGATGACGCGCAGCGCCTGCTCGCGGACCTTCTCCCAGAAGAGCGGAACGGAGAAGATGTGCGTGACCTCGTGGCGGCGTATCGTGTTGACTATCGTCTGCGGCGCGAGGTCGCCCAGGTGCACGAACGTGCGGCCGAAGAAGCCGAACCAGATATAGACCGCCGTCAGGCCGAAGATATGGTAAAACGGGAGGAAATCGAGGTGCTTTATCCGCCCTTTATAGAGCTTTTTCATCGCCCTGCAGCGCGTGATGATGTCGAGACTGTCGCATATCTGGCGGTAGAACTCCTCCGCGCCGTAGGCGCAGAGCTTGACGTGCGCGCTCGTGCCGGAGCTCATGACGAGGAGCTCCTCGGCAAACTCCGCCTTGCCCTCCGCGGGCTCGGCGGGCGGGAGGGCGTGTATCGCGCGGACGCCGAATTCCTTCTCCGCCGATATGACCGCGACCGCGCCGCAGGAACGGAGCGCCTCGCGCAGCGTCGCGTCGTCGAGGCGCATGTTCATCAGCAGCGGGGTAAACCCGCTTCGCAGAACGGCCCAGAGCGTCTCTATCCACTCCGGCCCGTTTTCCAGATATATGCCGACGGCGGCTCCGCGCGGGCAGTCCGCGAGCAGCTTTGAGAGCGCGGCGGACTTCCCCAGAACGGCCTCTCGCGCCTCGCCGTAGGTCGTGCGGACTATCCTGTAGCCCTCGCTGACCTCGTAGAGCACGTTGTCCCTCTCGGAGAACATCAGCTCGAACAGCGCGGCGAAATCGCGCCCCGCCTCGTCGAAGCGGCGCAGCTTGTCCTTTACGTAGTCGTTGATGCGGGAAAAGCCCGCGATCGTGGGGTTTTTCATGTGGTCCGTCCCGTTTTTTCCGTCAAAGCATAGATTTGATAAATTATATCACATTCCGTCGAAGCGTGCAATAATTTCGCGCCCTCCGCGCGCAGGATAAATGCGGAGGAAAAGGCGAAAAAAACCGCCCGCGGAGGCTTGCTCCGCAGGCGGGATATATATGCGCGTCTCCGCTTCAGAGAAGAAGCGAGAGGATGTGTTTTCCGTATCTGGTCTTTTCCAGCTCGGTGCCGAGCGCGCGGAGCTCCTCCGCGTCTATCCAGCCGTTTTTGTAGCTCTGCTCCTCGACGCAGGCGACGCACCTGCCGGTCTTCTTTTCGAGCTCCGCGACGGTCCTCGCGGCGTCCAGCAGGCTGTCCTCCGTGCCGGCGTCGAGCCAGGTAAACTCCTTCCCCAGCGTCACGACCCCGAGCCGCCCCTCGGCGAGATAGACGTTGTTGACGCCGGTTATCTCCAGCTCGCCGCGCGCGGACGGCTTGAGCGTCCTCGCTATGCCGACGACGTCGGGCGTGTAGAAGTAGAGGCCGGGGACTATGTAGTTCGAGCGGGGCTTTTCGGGCTTTTCCTCGATGCTTATCGCCCTGCCCTCCGCGTCGAACTCGACGACGCCGAAGGCGCGCGGGTCGTCGACCCGGTAGCCGAAAATGGTCGCGCCGTCCTCGTTCGAGGCGGCCTTCGCGAGCTTCGCCTCGAGCCCCTCGCCGTAAAAGACGTTGTCCCCGAGGACGAGACAGACGCGGTCGTTCCCGATAAAGTCCGCGCCTATTATGAAGGCGTCGGCGATGCCGCGCTGGACGGGCTGCTCGCGGTAGGAAATCTGCATGCCGAGGCGCGCCCCGTCGCCGAATAGGCGCTCGAAGGGCTCCGTCTCGCCGGGCGGGGTGATTATGAGCACCTCGCGTATGCCCGCCTGCTGCAGTACGCAGAGCGGGTAGAATATCATGGGCTTGTCGTAAATCGGCAGGAGGGGCTTGCAGACGGGCTTCGTCATGGGGTAGAGCCGCGTGCCCTTTCCGGCCGCGAGGATTATGCCTTTCATGTCTCATTTCCTTTCCGCGCGCGGCGCGTCAGCAGCCATATCCCCGCCGCGAACAGCGCGATCGCTATCCACTGCGAGGTCGCGAGCCCGAGGAAGATCCCGCGCTCCGCGTCTCCGCGCACGAATTCGAGCAAAAATCGCGTGACCGCCGAGCAGACGAGGTAGAGCCCCGAGGCGAAGCCCTCGCGCCGCCGCCCGAGCAGCATCAGCACGACGTATATTATCACGAGAAGGGCCGATTCGGCAAGCTGTACAGGAAAAAGCGGCACTCCGCCGAAGGCGTGCTCCCCGACGGGATACGTGACCGCGAGCGGCCCGGACCAGGGTATCCCGTAGCAGCAGCCGACGAGGTGGCAGCCGACGCGCCCCGCCGCCTGGCCTATCGCGGCGCAGGGTATGAGCGTGTCGAGCACGGCGAGAAAGCGCCGCTTCATCGCGCGGCAGTATATCGCCATGCCGGCGACGGCGCCGATGAGCCCGCCGTAGAATACGAAGCCGCCCGAGACGATGGACTCTATAAACTCCGGGTCGCGCAGGAGCTCCGGGCGCTCTATGAGCCGCGGCGCTATCGTTATGAGATAGAGGAGCTTCGCCCCGACGTAGAGCCCGACGCAGGCGCACAGGAACGTCAGAAAATCGAGGTCGCGCTCCTCCTTGCGCCCGCGGACGAGTATCGTCGCCGCCGCGAGGAGTATCCCCGCGAGGACGCACAGCCCGTATACGGGGAAGGGGCGGCCGAATATCGTCACGTATTCCATAAAGCCAACCTTTCACCGCTGCCCGAGGGCAGGGAAAAGCGCCGACCCGCGCTTGCGGGCCGGCGCCTGTCGGGTCATATCAATAGAGGTACTTCCTGACGCTGCAGTAGACGATCGCGAGGATGATCGCGACGATGATGGCGATTATGGCGCAGATGAGGCCGATGATCGAGAGGATCTTGCCGACCTGGGCCATCTTGCCGGTCGAGGGATCGACGCCGGCGGCTTCCATTTCGGCTCTGGCGGCCTTGGTCATGCTCAGGCCGACGATGGCGGCCACGAGACCGATGATACCGAGGACGACGCCGACCCACCTGGCGGAGAAGAAGCCGGAGAGGACTATGGAGGCTATGCCGCAGACCAGGGAGACGATGGACTTGGTCTTGCCGGGCTGAGCGGCGGCTTCGGCAGCGGCGGGAGCCGCGTTATAAACGGCTTCGGCAGCGGCCTGAACGGGGGGCTCCTGAGTGGCGCCGCACTTCGGGCAGAACTGGGTGCCGTCTTCGATCTCGGCGCCGCACTTTACACAAAACATATTCGACATCCTTTCTTTGACTTGGCGGGTGCCTCCCGCCGTTTATATGGCTGTTTACAGTATATTAACAAATTAAAACGCGTTTTGCAATAGCAATTTAGCTCAGAGAAGCAAAAAACGCCCCCCTCCGCGCTCTTGCAAAGGCGCCGCGCGTGTTATAAACTCAGGAAAAGCCCGAATACGGGAGGGTACGCGATGGAGCTGAAGAAAAACGACGTCGTGACGGCGCGCATAGAGGGAGCCGCGAGCGGAGGCGAGGGCGTCGCCCGCATAGACGGGCGGGCCGTCTTCGTAAAGGGCGCGCTCCCTGGCGAACTGTGCCGCGCGCACATCCTGCGCGTGAACGCTTCCGCAGTCTGGGCGAAGGCCGAGGAGATCC
>JAFZAM010000211.1 GCA_017557265.1 Oscillospiraceae bacterium
AGGTATAGGCGTGGAGGATCCGGTTCATCAGATAATTTGTGAGAGAGCCGATGGTCATCATCAGGATGGATGGGAAGCCGATGCGGTAGATCTCCCCGATGATCCGCCCCTTGGGCCGGCAGTCGGAGAGCCGGACCGTCAGCTCCCGGTTGAAGCGGAAGTGGAAGAAGAAGCCCGCTCCCGCGCCGACCGCTGAGCCGACGCTCGCGCCGGACGAGCCGGACGCAGGCCTTGACAGGATCCCGCAGAGCCATGAGGACATCGTGCTGGGCTCTACGAACATCGTGACCGCGCGCTACGTCGAGACCGTGCAGGCCTTCCGCGGCGACGAATACGTCTACGAGGTGCGCGAGGAGCTCAAGGGCAGCGCAGGCGGTGAGCCGCTCCACGTCATAACCTCGGGATACGTCAGTCTTCCTTCCGCCATGCCCGTAAGCGGCGAGGACGTCATTCTGTTTCTCTCGGGATACGATTCCGTTTACCAAGAGCACGTCCTCTATATCCTGACGGATATCGCGGAGGACACGGAGGACGAGCGGAGCCTTATAGCCTCGCTCTGCTCAGGCGGCGCGCCGGACGCGCCCGAAGCCGCGCGCAAATTCACCCGCTCGGACGACATCGGGGACATTCTCGAGGTCACGGAGTCGATATTCTTCGTGCGGCCCGAGGAGGTCTTCGTCGTCGGGACGCAGGCCCCGACCACGACCTATTCCTGCACGGTGCTGTCCCGGCTGCGCGGAGAGCCGGATCCTTACGAGGAGATGGGATTAACCGTGCCCCCGGAGTTTTCGGAGATACTGATAACCGCCTTCAAAGACAGCATGACCGTCGGGGAGCGGTATCTCGTGCTGCTCGCGGAGCACCGCGACAGGAGCAAGATATATACGCTCTCCTCGCCGTACAGCGTCATGACTCAGGAGGAGGCCGCACTGTTCCCGGAGCTCAGGGCGATACTGGAGCAAGCCGGGTACGATACCCCCGCCGGGAACACGAGGCTCTGCTGCTATTCCGACTCCGGCCGCGAATCAAGCGCCGAGGCCGACGGGCTTCTGCCCCCGAAGCAGGCCGCGCTGGAGCTCGCGAAGATGTTCATGGACGGCCTCTGCACCGAGTCCGCCGAGCGCACGTTCCGCGTGACGGAGTACCGGAACCTCTCCGTCGACGTCGTCCGGACGACCGCCATGGACGAGGAGACGCGGGCGGTCTGGTTCCTCTCCGAAGACGAGATCGGGAGGGACAAGTGGATCGTGGAGATCTCGGTCGAATATAAGTACGAGGGGGTCAAGTCCCCGATAGGGCCGAGCAGCGGCGAGTGGACGGATATCCTGTATCAGGGCAGCCCCGCCGGCTTTCTGATGGTCCGCGACGGGATCGACTATTCCCTCCGCTCGAGGATGGAGTGACGGGCGGCAAAAAGCTTTTCCGGCAAAACGCACGCAAAAAAGCCTTCCCCCCGCCGGGGGGAAGGCGGCGAGTGAAACGAGCCGGATGAGGGGCATAATGCGGAGAGAAAGGCAGGTTGCCCCTCATCAGTCAGCTAACGCTGACAGCTGTCTCGCTACGGCTCGGTCACGCCGCGGCTCTGACATGCCACCGGCATGTCATTCACTACCGCGGCGCCGCTTCGCTACCCCGAAGGGGGAAGCCTATGGGGTGCATATCAAAGCCTTCCCCTTGAGGGGAAGGTGGTTGAGCGAAGCGAAACCGGATGAGGTGGCACCTGTCCGAGTAATGCCCCTCATCAGTCAGCTAACGCTGACAGCTTCCCCCCGTAGGGGGAAGCCATTGGGCGCTCCCCGCGATCTTGAAGAAAGGAAAGTGCGCGAATGAAAAAGACGCTTATCATCGTTCTTGCCGTTGCGCTCGTCTTCTCCCTCGCGGCGTGCGCCGCGAAAAAGCCCGCGCCTGCGGAGAGTATGCGGGAATACTATGAAGGCATTTACGGCGAGCTCCTCCAAACCACTTTCCCCGATCTCATGCAGTTCGATTACAAAGGGCTCTGCGACGCGGCGGGGTTCGTCGCCGTCGTGACGCCGCTTGACGAGCTGACGGCGGAAAACTCCTTCGAGGCGGGGGTCGGCGGCATTTTGACGGAACGCCGGTCCGTCCGCGAGGTCAGGGTCGTCGAGTGCTACAAAGACGATCTCGAGCTCGGCCGGACGTTCAAGATGATCGAGTTCTGCGGTCTGGATGAGGACGGCGCGCTTCGCATGCAGGAGAACTATTATCCCATGCGCAAGGGCGACAAGTATCTTGTGTTCCTCGGCGGGAGCGGCTACGAGTACCCCGCCGCCATATCCGGCGACAACGGCAAATTCGACCTCGCGCGCCTCTCGCTCAACACGCACAAGGAGGTCCTTCTTGACGCCCTCTCGGACCTCGGCCTCGCCGAGACCGGGGGCAGCGACGAGCTTCTCGCGAAGGCCGCCGACTCCATCGAGCTGCTTTTCGGCGACCTCGACGAGGTGAAGGAGCTGGTCGCTCAGGGCGGAAAATGGTACCCGACGTGGAAGCTCTACGCCTTGTCCGACTATACGGCGGACCTCGGGCAGGCGGAGAAGGACGAGATACTTCGCCGCACGGCGGAATGGGACTCATTCACCCTCACGACGAAGTATACCGACAAGGCGTACGCCATCAGGATCGCTTATTCCGACGAGGGGGAGGGGAAGATATACCGCACCGACCGCTTCAAGGTCCGTATCGACCCCGAGGACGGCATGATATTCTATATGGACGGTACGTTCCTCGCCTGAAAAGGCACTTCCCCGCGAGCTGTTGCGACGACCCTTCAGGCGCGGCAAGCCGCGCCAGCTCCCCTTACGCAGGGGAGCCTGTTGCATAGAAAAAAAGCCCGGGCAGGGGTCTGCCCGGGCTTTGGCGCGCTTATTCGGCTTTATTGCGCTTGTTCAGCCCTCTTTCGCCCACTGCTCCCAGACGTCGGGGCGGTACCCGACGGTGGCCTTGCGGCCGTTGCGGACTATGGGCGTCTTGAAGAGCTCGGGATTTTCCAGCAGCTTCTCCTCGACGTCGGCCTCGCGCGCGAGGTGCGCGATGAAGAGCTCCTCGTAGGCGCGGGAGCCCTCGTCTATGAGCGCGCGCATGCCGCCGGCGGCGGCGCGGACGGACTCGTATTCGCGCGGGGACAGCCCGAAGCGCAGGATGTCCACGCTCTGAAACTTTATGCGCCGCTCCTTGAACCAGCGCTCGGCCTTCTTCGTGTCGAAGCACTTGCTTTTGCCGTAAATTTGAATGTTCACGTCTTGAAATCGTGCGCCTGCCTGAGGACCATGTCCTTGACCTTCATCAGGCGTATCTTGGTCGAGAGGTCGTTTTCGTCGAGCTTCATGGTGATGTACTTGATGTTCTGCTCCATCTCGGGGATCATGACGTATTCGAGCGCGTTGACGCGGCGGCGCGTCTTCTCTATCTCCTCGGCGAGCAGCTGCATCGTCTTTTCGACCTGCGCGAGCTCCAGCATGTCGGAGAAGACGAGCGCGAGCTTGTACAGCGCCTCGTCGAGCTCGCCGCTGGTCTGCGCGAAGCCGTAGGGGTATATCTCCGTCGCGCTCCCGCCCGTCGTCGAGAACGAATACTCCGGGACGGGGACGCTCATTATGCTCTTGTAGGCGACGTCGAGCTCGACGCTCGTGCGCGGGAAGAAAAGCGCCTGCTCGAGCATCTCCGTGCTCATGACGGCGCTCGCGCGCGAGAGCGCGGAGTACGCCTCGGTCACGCCCGCCTCGACGGAGGCGCGCAGCTCGCGGTTGCGCTTGACTATTTCGAGAAAGCGCCGCATCAGCTCGTCGCGCTTGTCCTTGAGGAGCTTATGGCCGCGCTGAGCCGTCTTCAGACGGCCCTTGAGCTGGTTGAGCACCATTCTGGTCGGGGTCACGGCAGCCATTGGGATATCCCTCCTTCGGGGTCAGATGGGGAACGCGGGAAAGGCCCTTATTCGTCCTTGGGCATGTACTTTTCTATCTGCTCGGGGGTGACGCGCTTGAGCTCGGAGCGCGGCAGGAGCTTGAGCAGCTCCCAGCCGAGATCGAGCGTCTCCTCGATGGAGCGGTTGACGTCGTTGCCCTGGTTGACGTAGCGCGCCTCGAACTCCTCGGCGAACTTCGCGTAGTGCTTGTCGGCGTCGGAGAGGGCGCTCTCGCCGAGTATGGTCATGAGCTCCTTGGCGTCCTTGCCGGCGGCGTAGGCGGCGAAGAGCTGGTTCATCGTGCCGGCGTGGTCCTCGCGGGTCTTGCCGGCGCCTATGCCCTTGTCCTTCAGGCGCGAGAGGCTCGGCAGGACGTCGACCGGCGGGCAGATGCCGCGGCGGTGCAGCTCGCGCGAGAGGATTATCTGGCCCTCGGTTATATAGCCCGTCAGGTCGGGGATGGGGTGGGTCTTGTCGTCCTCGGGCATGGTGAGGATGGGTATCATCGTTATCGAGCCGGGCTGGCCGACGCGGCGGCCGGCGCGCTCGTACATGGTCGCGAGGTCGGTATAGAGGTAGCCGGGGTAGCCGCGGCGGCCGGGGACTTCCTTCTTGGCCGCGGAGACCTCGCGCAGGGCCTCGGCGTAGTTGGTGATGTCCGTCATGATGACGAGGACGTGCATGTTCTTCTCAAACGCCAGATACTCCGCGGCGGTCAGCGCCATGCGCGGCGTCGCGATACGCTCGACGGCGGGGTCGTTGGCGAGGTTGGTAAAGAGGACGGTCCTGTCTATGGCGCCCGTGCGGCGGAACTCCTGCACGAAGTACTCCGACTCCTCGAAGGTTATGCCGATGGCGGCGAACACGACCGCGAACTCGCCCGCGTCGCCGAGGACTCGCGCCTGACGCGCTATCTGCGCCGCGAGCGCGGCGTGCGGCAGGCCGGAGCAGGAGAATATCGGGAGCTTCTGCCCGCGGACCAGCGTGTTCAGGCCGTCTATCGTCGAGACGCCCGTCTGAATGAACTCCGCGGGGTAGGCGCGCGCGGCGGGGTTCATCGGCAGGCCGTTTATGTCCCTGTACTCCTCGGCGAGGATGGGAGGGCCGTCGTCTATGGGCTCGCCCATGCCGTTGAAGACGCGGCCGAGCATGTCGCCCGAGACGCCGAGCTGCAGCGGATGGCCGAGGAAGCGGACCTTGCTCTCGGCGAGGTTGATGCCGGCGGCGCTCTCGAAGAGCTGGACGACGGCGGTGTCGCGGTCGACCTCGAGGACCTTGCCGCGGCGGACGGAGCCGTCGGGCAGCTCGATCTCGCAGAGCTCGTCGTAGGTGACCTCGTCGACCTTCTTGACGAGCATCAGCGGGCTCGCTATCTCGCGGATGGTCTTGTATTCACGTATCATGTCAAGCACCCTTCCTTATCTGCGCGATCTCCTCGCGCATGGCGGCGTCTATCTCGGCGTAAACGGCCTCGTAGGTATCGGCGGGGACGGTCTTGGCGCGGCCTATGCGCTCGCGGGAGGCTATCTTGAACAGGGCCTCCATATCCGCGCCCGCGCCGAGCGCCTCGCGGCACAGCGCGTCGTAGTCGAGGATGAGCTTGAGCAGGCGCAGCTGCCTGTCGTAGGAGCTGAAGGAGTCGACGTCGACGAAGGCGTTCTGCTGGAGGAAGTCCTCGCGTATCATCTTCGCCGTTTCGAGCGTCAGGCGCTCGCCCGAGCCGAGGCTGTCCGCGCCGACGAGCTTGACTATCTCCTGCAGGTTCGCCTCCTCGCCGAGGATGGTCATCGCGCGCTCGCGGTCGGCCATGAACTCCTTGCCCATGTTCGCGTCGTACCAGGGGCGGAGCGTGTCGACGTAGAGCGAATAGGACGTCAGCCAGTTGATGGCGGGGAAGTGGCGCGCGTAGGCGAGCGAGCTGTCGAGCCCCCAGAAGACCTTGACGATGCGCATCGTCGCCTGGCTGACGGGCTCGGAGGTG
>JAFZAM010000212.1 GCA_017557265.1 Oscillospiraceae bacterium
GCGCCGCGCAGGAGGACGCCGCGGAGATGGTCCGGCTCCTCAGCGCCCCGGGCGTGACCGCCCGCCGCTGCCGCTTCTATATGGACGAGCCGCCCGAGGAGGATTACGTCAAGGCCCGCGGCATCACCAAGCGCGAGTACCACCCCGGCATCGGCATGCTGCGCACCAACCACGGCGCGCCGCGCCTCTCGCTGACCCCGACGATACAGGTCTATCCGTCGCCCGCGGTCGGAAACGACACCGAGCGCTTCCTCGCGCAGTACCGCGCCGAGCACGCGCTGTAAGTTGAGTTTTTAACACGACGGCCGGAGAGGAGGGACGGCGATGAGAAAAAAGCTCCCCGCGCGCACGAAGAAAACGATAGCTGCGGTCGTCATCTCCGTCGCCGCAGTGTGCCTCGTCGTCGCGCTCGTCATCACGACCGTCGTCATCCCGAAGAGGGCCTATGACGCGCAGGTCGAAAAGTACGGCCGCGAGACCGTGGAGACCTTCTATGCGCTCGAAGAGCGCGACGAATACCTCTTCGGGACATACGAGCAGGACAACGACCTCTCCGACGGCGAGGAAGAGATAGAATGGATCGTTATCGCGAGGGAGGAGAGCCGGGTGCTGCTGATGAGCAAATACGCGCTCGACTGCATGCCCTACGAGGACGCCGAGCCGAGCGCGGACTGGGCTTCGTCGTCCGTGCGCGAATGGCTGAACGGCGAGTTCCTGAACGGTGCGTTCGACGAGCTCGAGCGGGAAATGATCCTCACGGCCGCCGCGCAGCCCGGAGTAAGCATTCGCGGCCCCGCCGCGGGCAGCGACGCCGGGGACGCCGTGTTCCTCCTGAGCGATAAGGAGACGGAAAAGCTCCTGCGCTGGAACAAGGCGAAGGTGTGCCTGCCGACGGAATACGCGGCGGCGCGCGGAGCGGAGATAAACATAGACGGCAGCTGCTCCTGGTGGCTGCGCTCGCAGGGCATGAGCCCCTCCTTCGCGGCGTACGTGCATACGTTCGGGGGCGTCGTCTCCGGCGGCATAAGCGTCAATAACGGCGGCGTCGCCGTCCGTCCCGCGCTTTGGATATCCGTGCTCGCCTGATACGTGCGCGGCGTGAGCCGGAGAAGCGAGCGCCGCGAAGCAAAAAGATACGCGCCCCCTCCTTTCCTTTGGGAAGGGAGGGGGCTCTTTTTTTGTCCGAAAACGTCGAAAAATGCGCGCTTTCGCTTGATAAAGCGCGGCGGCGGTGGTAAATTGTTAGCGGGGGCTAATGCCGCGCTCCGGCGGCGCCTTCCAAAAGAGGGGAAGAGGTAGCTAAATGCATTCGATCTGGCTTCTGATAGGCATAACGGCCATCGCAGGCATAGGGGGGACGGGCCTCGGCGGCGTCGTCTCCTGCATGTTCCGCCGCGATTCCAACAAGACCGTCAGCCTGCTGCTCTCCTTCGCGGCGGGAGTCATGACCTCCGTGGTCTGCTTCGACCTGCTGACCGAGGCGCTGCACACCGACGGCATGGCCGCCAACGTCTGGCTGGTCGTATGCGGCGTGGTCGCAGGCTTCATCATAGTCGCGCTGCTCAACGCCCTCATCGACAAGACGACCAACCACGAGGTCTCCCATATAGACGAGAACCACCCGCGCACCGCCGACTCCCCGGGCGAGCTCACCCACGCCAACCACCTTCAGGAGCATATCGAGGGCCGTCAGCCCCGCAGCGGGCTCTTCCTCGCGGGGCTCGTCATGGCTGCGGCGATAGCGCTGCACAACGTGCCAGAGGGCATGGTCATCGGCGCCTCCTTCGCGCGGTCCGCCGACGAGATACTCTCCAACCGGAGCGGCCTCGTCATGGCCGCCGTCATCGGCCTGCACAACATCCCCGAGGGCATGGCCGTCGCCGTGCCGCTCATCTCCGGCGGCATGAGCAGATGGCGCTCCGTCGGGATAACGGCGCTCTCCGGCGCGCCGACGATACTCGGAGCCGTCCTCGGCTTCTTCATCGGCGCGATAAGCCCGACGGCGCTCGTCATATCGCTGAGCTTCGCCTCCGGCGCTATGCTCTACGTCGTGTTCGGCGAGCTGCTGCCGGAATCGATACTCATGTGGAAGTCCAAGCTTCCCGCCGCGCTCGCCATCCTCGGCATGCTGACGGGCCTGCTGATTATCTATCTCTGACGGACGCGCGAAACTCCCCGCGGCCGGCAATCCACGACAAGCCGAAAACAAATCAAAAGACGCCGCAAACCAAAAGACCCTGCAAATTGAAAAACGCCGCATGAAACCGAAAGACGGTACCGGGCCATCGCCCGATACCGTCTTGTATTTACTTTATGGGTAGACATAATATATAAAATATGATATTATCGTTTACCAAACCGACCCGCGGGCCGGTACGTCAGCCCTCAAAATACTTTTTCAGGAGCTCCTCAAGGATCTCGTCTCTCTCGAAGCGCCTTATCTTCGATCTGACCGACGAGGTGAAATAGCTCGGATCGTCCGAGAGCAGGTAGCCGACGAACTGGTTGATGGGCTGATAGCCCTTGGCCTTCATGACGTCATAGACCTCGCGCATGGCGTCGCTCACCTTCGGAAGGTCGTTCGGATCCTGCTTTTTGAAAAATATGTCGCTCATCGTTTTATCTCCTTTCGCTTGTCCCCGCGCCGGGGCGTCCGCACCCATTGTACCACGCGCGCGGCCCTTATGACAGAGTTTTTTCTCGCAATCGGGCCGATTTTGTGGTATATATTGTTTAGAAAAGACGTTCCCGTTCGGGCGGGGAGGACGAAAAATGGACTACGAGCTCATCAGGAGCGCCCGCCGCACCATAGGCGCGGAGATAAAAAACGGCCGCCTCGTCGTCAGGGCGCCCTGCCTCGCGACGAGGGGCGCGGTCGAGCGCTTCCTCGCCGACAACCGGAGCCGCCTCGAGAGCCTGCTTGACAAGGCGCGCGAGCGCGAGGAGAAAAAAGCCGCCGTCCCGAAGCTGACCGCGGAGGAGATACGCGCCCTCGCCGCCGAGGCGCGAAAGGTGATCCCCGCGCGCTGCGCGTATTTCGCGCCGCTCGTCGGCGTCACGTACGGGCGCGTGACCATACGCACCCAGCGCTCCCGCTGGGGCAGCTGCAGCGCCAAGGGCAACCTCAATTTCAACTGCCTGCTAATGAAGGCGCCGCCCGAGGTGCTCGACGGCGTCGTCGTCCACGAGCTGTGCCATCTCAGGGAGATGAACCACTCCGCGCGGTTTTACGCCGAGGTGACGCGCGTCCTCCCGGACTACAAACGGCGCCGCAAGTGGCTCAAGGACAACGGCGACCTGCTCATGGCGATGCTCGAAAACGGCGGATAAATTAACAATAATTAAGAGAATATAACTTTATGTCAACTTATTGCATCTCAGACCTGCACGGTCTGCCCATCGAACGGCTGGAGGAACTGCTCGGCCGCGCCGGCTTCGGGGAAGGGGATTTCCTCTTCGTGCTCGGCGACGTCGTCGACCGCAACGGCGACGGCGGGCTCAGCCTGCTCCGCTGGCTCATGGAGGCCCCGGACGCGGAGTTCATCCTCGGAAACCACGAGGCGATGCTGCTCTCGTGCGAGTTCGTCTTCGGCGAGATAACCGAGGAGAACATCGACGCGCTCGACGAGACGCGGGTGCGCCTGCTCCGGCGCTATCTGAAAAACGGCGGGCAGGTCACGCTCAACGCCCTGCGCTCGGTATCCGAAGAGGAGCGCGGCGATATCCTCGACTTCCTGCGCGATGCGCCGCTCTGGGAGGCCGTGACGGCGGGGGAGCGCGACTTTATCCTCGTGCACGCGGGGCTCGGCAACTTCCGCCCGGACAAGAAAATGTCCGAGTACGCCCCGGACGAGCTGCTCTGGACGCGCCCGGCGCCGGACGAGCGCTACTTCGAGGATATCATGACCGTCGCGGGCCATACGCCGACCTTCATCCACGGCGAGGAGTACGACGGCCTGCCGCTCTTTACCGACACGTGGACAGACATCGACTCCGGAGCCGCCTACGGGCGCGCCCCCGTGCTCCTGCGGCTCGACGACATGCAGTGGTTCCGGTGAGCGCGGCTTGCCTGACGGGCCCGGAGCGGCTATAATAGACCCGAAGCGACAGACATACGGCGGCGGATCCGCGCGCGGCCGCCGCAAAGCCCTGCCAGAGGACTTGAAATGAGTAAAACAACGCAAGCCGAAAAGAACAAGGTGACCTTCCGGGAGTACGTGGAGCGCTCCGGCGCGTTCGCGACGCCCGAGGCGGCGGTGTCCGTGCTGATGCCGGTCGCAAACGAGCTTCGCGCCATGCACGAGGCCGGAAGGGCGCACCTCGAGCTCTCGCCGGACAGCGTGTTCGTCGAAAACGGCGGTCTGCGGCTGCGCGAGCCGACGGGAAGCGCC
>JAFZAM010000213.1 GCA_017557265.1 Oscillospiraceae bacterium
CCGACGCATTCAAGGAGTTTCCGCATCTTCTCGCGCCGCTTCAGATAGGCGACGTCATATACCGCAACCACATGTCCTGCGCGCCGACGGGGCACACGGACGACATCGCGCCCGGTCAGCCGAGCACGGAGGGCCTCCTGGCCTTTGAGCGCATTGCCATCGGCGGCGCCGCCACGGTGGCCGAGGGCGAGGTCATCATCGACCACACCGAATTCAACGACAAGAAATGGCCCCGCGATATCGTGAATCGCGCCAACTACAACTATTCCCGCATGGCCGACGTCGTCAAGCGCCACGGCGCCGTGCCGACGATGGAGCTGTGCTTTTCCGGCTCCGGCCCGAGCAAGCCCTCGGAGATAGCCGCCCGCATGCAGCATCTGACGCTCGAGGGCCCCTGCGACATGGTCCGCCCGGACGGCCTGCAGGTCAAAGAGATGACCGAGGAGCGCATCATGGAGGTCGTCCGCGACTTCGGCCGCGGAGCTCTCGCCGCGAAGAACGCGGGCTTTCCCATGGTGAGCATCCACGGCGCGCATTCCCGCGCCTTCCAGCACTGGTTCAGCCCTGCGGAAAACCACCGCACGGACAAGTGGGGCGGCGAGAGCGCGGAAAACCGCTGCCGCTTCGCCGTCATGGCAATAGACGAGATTCACCGCGTCTGCGGCAGGGGCTTCCCGGTCGAGTTCCGCATCAGCGGCACGGAGATCGTCCCCGACGGCTACGGCGTGGACGAGGGCTGCCGCATCGCCGAGCAGCTCGACGGGCACGCGGATATAATCAGCGTCTCCGTCAGCGCGCTCGACACGCTCCATCCCGAGTCCTTCTCGCGCACGCACCTGAGCATGTTCTATGAGCAGGGGCACCATGCGGACGTCGCCGCCGAGATAAAAAAGCACGTCAAGAAGTCCCTCGTCGGCGTCGCCGGCGGCTTCAGCGACCCTTACGTCATGGAGAAGGTCCTCGCCGAGGGCAAGGCGGATATCATCTATCTCGCCCGCCAGCTCAACTGCGATCCCGACCTGCCGAACAAGGTCCGCGCCGGGCGCGTCGAGGACATTCGCCTGTGCATGCGCTGCCTGACCTGCTTTTCCCAGACCGTCGGGCACGGCGACATGCTCTGCGCGCTCAATCCCGAGGCGGGGCGCGACCGCGAGAGCATCTATTCGCTGCCCGCGCCGAAGAAGCTGCGCGTGCTCGTCATAGGCGGCGGCATCGCCGGCATGCAGGCCGCGGAGACCGCCGCGAAGAACGGCCACGAGGTCGTTCTCTGCGAAAAGAGCGGCGAGCTCGGCGGCAACATACTCTGCGAGAGGGACGTCCCCTTCAAGGAGCGCCTGCATCACTATATCGAGCAGCAGAAGGCCAAGCTCGTTAAGCTCGGCGTCGACGTGCGCCTGAACACGCCGATGACGCGAGACGCCGCGGCGGCCCTGAAGCCCGACGCCGTCATATGCGCCATCGGCTCGGATATCGTCAAGCCGCCCATACCCGGCATCGACGGGAAGAACGTGCATTCCGCCGTCGAGACCTTCGCCGATCCCTCGCTCGCCCGGGGGAAGGTCGTCGTCCTCGGCGCGGGGCTCGCGGGCACGGAGCTCGCCATATATCTGAAGGATCTCGGCCGCGAGGTCGAGGTCGTGGAGATGGGCCCCGGCATCAACGACGGCGGCAACAACTGCCACGGACGTGCCGTGCTCGACATGATCATACAGAAGAAGATCCCCGTCCACGCCAATACGAAGGCCGTGGAGATAACCGAGCGCGGAGTGCGCTGCGAGGGCCCGGAGGGCGAGGTCTTCTTCGAGGCCGACGCCGTCGCCTACGCCGCGGGCACGCGGGCGCGCAGGGAGGAGGCCATGAGCTTCTACGACGCCGCGCCGGTATTCCACATGGTCGGCGACTGCAAGACCGCCTCGACCATCCTCCACGCCACCGGCAACGCCTACACCGCCGCAAAGTTCCTCGGCCGCTTCGACTGAAAATGACCGCATGAGCGAACGCGGGAGACGCCTTCCGGCGTCTCCCGTTTTTCAGATACCGCCCGGTCTGCGGCGCGCTGCGGACCGCCGCGCGGCCTTACGGAGGCAGCTTATGACAGTACGCTTCGCAAATGAAAACGAGCTCGGCAGGGTAAACGAACTGCGCGAGCAGGTCAACGCCCTGCACGTCGCGGGCAAGCCAGAGGTCTTCAAGCCGGGCTTTTCAAAGGAATTGCAGGATTATGTAAACGATATTTGGAACGATCCCGACAAGGATATCCTCGTAGCGGAGCTCGACGGCGTCGTATGCGGATTTGCTGTCTTGCATTATGTTAACCGACCCGAGAACCCCTACATGTTTGAGTGCCGCTACCTCGACATAGACGAGTTCGGCGTCGCCGAGGGTTTCCGCCGCCGCGGCGCAGGTACGGCGATGATAGCGTTTATCCGCGCTCTCGCTGCGGAGAAGGGCTATTCCCGCGTTGAGCTGAACATGTGGGAATTCAACGCCGGCGCGCTCAAATTCTACGAGGCCGCCGGCTTTAAGACCTACAGACGCTATATGGAGACGTACGTTGATGAATGAGCTCGAGCTTTACATCCCGCGCCCCGAGGACGGGTGGTTCTACGTCAAGATGATGACAGACCCCGCGACCATGTCCTACAACGCGCCGTGGTTCCCGCCGGACGGGTGCATCCCGGACGCGGCGGACGAGTGGAAGCGCCTCTGCGCGGACTGGATAGGCCGCGAGCCTGAGAGGTTCTACGCCTTCCTGCGCCGCGTCTCCGACGGCGCCTTCGTCGGCGACGTGAACTTCCACTATAACGCCGACCGAGGCTGGCACGACATGGGCATAGTTATTTTCGCGCCGGAGCGCGGCAGGGGATACGGGGAGCAGGGGCTCCGCCTGCTGCTCGAGCGCGCCTTCCGAGTCGCGGGTATAGCCCGCCTGCACAACGAATTCGAGACCTCGCGCGGCGCGGCGTACCGCATCCACAGAGCGGCCGGTTTCCGCGAGACCGGGGTCGAGAACGGCGTTATCCGACTGGAACTGACGCGGGAGGAGTACCTTGCCGCGCGATAATCATTCGAAGCAATGAGATAATCGGCGTAGCGATGATACCGATAAAGTAATACGGCGGCGCAGTCAACTGACTGCGCCGCCGTATTTTGTTTTGCCTTCGGAAACGTGCCGCCAGGGTTTATCTCGCGGACAGCGCGCTCCTTATGAATCTGTCGATCACGGTCGCCATCTGGACGCGGGTGGCTTCCTTCGCCGGGTTGAAGGCGCCGTTATCGTTGCCGGTGAGGATGCCCTCGTCGACGCAGAAGCGTACGGCGTCGAGGGCCCAATCGCTGATCTCAGCCGCGTCGGAGTAGGTCAGCTGGGCGTTCGGCGCATGATCGACCTCGAGGAACTTCGCGAAGCGGTAGATGATGGTCATCATCTGCTCACGCGTGACGTAGTCGTTCGGACCGAAGTTGCCGTCGCCGTAGCCGAGGATGAGGCCGGACCTCGCGGCCCAGTCGACGTACTTGCCGTACCAGCTGTTCGGGCTGTAGTCGACGTCGGCGAAGTCGTGCGTGCCGGAATCGACCACGCCGCCGAAGCTGCGCTC
Source organism: Oscillospiraceae bacterium (assembly GCA_017557265.1). Taxonomy (GTDB): domain Bacteria; phylum Bacillota; class Clostridia; order Oscillospirales; family Oscillospiraceae; genus RGIG7949. Next base: position 3,600 of record JAFZAM010000213.1, read on the forward strand.
GTACATACGGCCGAGGACCGTGACGAACTGGTTGCGGGTGACCTTGCCTTCGGGATCGAACTGGGTGTCGGTGACGCCGATCATGATCTGGCGGTCGCCGACGAACTGGATGTACTCGTCGGACCAGTCGCCCGGCATATCCTCGAAGTACTTCGTGTTCTCCTTGTAGATGATCTCGACGCCGTCGGGAGCGATGTACTCGCCCTCGGAGATGATGCCGTCTCCGTCGAGATCGTACGCGAAGCTGATGAACACGACGTTGCCGTTCTTGTCGACGTAGCAGGGAAGTCCGCTCTGGTCGCCCTTGCCGAATTCGGCGCGGATGATGGAGTTGGCGTAGACGACGTAGTCTTCGCCGTTCTCGAATTCAACGCCGTTGACCGTCAGGGAGATGAGCTTGGCGTCCTTGCCGGGGAAGGCCTCGATGGTCAGCTCGCTGCCGAGAGCGACCTTGTCGCCGCTTTCGACCTCGGCGCCGTTATTGGTGACGCTGAGCGTGCCGCTGCCCTCGACCTCGATGATGATCGTGTAGTTGCCGGAGGGCGTCGGCGGGGTGATGGGTCCGCTGCTCTGCTTGATATACACCGCGCTGACGATGACGTTGTCCTCGCCGACGAGGTAGTACCCGTCGCCGTTGTCGGTCGCGCCGACTACGGTGAAGGACTCCTTGGTGTAATCGCTCGCGATCGGGGTCACGGTGAACTTGATCTTCGAGCCGGGCTGGACCCTGTCGCCGTTGGCGACGGCCGTGCCGTCCTCGAGCTCGGCGGTGATGGTGCAGCCGGTGGGCAGCATCGTGACGGTGACTCCGTCGTGCGGGGTATCGCCCGTGTACTTGTAGACGGCGTTGGCCACGATGTCCTGCTGATCGGCGACGTACCAGCCGTGCTCGTTGACCGCCGCGCCGGTGACGGTGAAGCTGTCCTCGGTGTAGTTGTCGCTCTTCGCCGTCAATTCAAACGAGATCCAGGAGCCGACGGGCACGTACTGACCGTTGGTGATGGAGTCGCCGTACGGCATGAGCTTCGCGTCGACCGTGCAGTTCGTGGACGCCCAGCTGACGCTGACCTCGGATCTGGTGAATTCAGCGAAGACGTTGTTTCCGCGTCTCTCGTCGACCGCGAAGTAGTCGGCGTTGAGCGGAGTCTCGCCGACGGTCTGCGTCTTGAGGACGTAGTGCGCGTCGGGAACGGTGATGACGAACATCTTGCTGCCTATGCGCTGCGCGGAATTGTTCGGCACTTCGGCGCCCTGAGCGTCGATGACCTTGAGGGTGCCGTTGTCCGGGTCGTTGTAGGTGACGGGACGCATCGCGTTGGAGAAGGAGACCGTGACCGCGACGTCCTTGCCGTTTATCGTGACGTTGTGGGAGGCTTCGTTCACGCTCTCGCCGTCGACGATGAAGGTATCGGCGGCGCTGTCGTCGCCGGGCACGACCTCGATCGTGACTTCGGTCCCGTCGTCGAACCAGTTGTCGTCCGGATCGTACTCCTCGCCGTTGACGAGGACCGTGCCGGAGCCCTTGCCGGCGATAGTGACGGTGACCTGGAACTGGGTCTGTACGAAGGTCGCCGCGATGGAGAGGTTATCATTCATCGTCAGCGTGCCGGTCGCGTCGGCGGGAGCGTTATCGACGGTCACGTCCGCTCTGAAGTGATCGTCCGGCGTCGCCGTGTAGGTGAGCTCGGTGCCCTTCTTGACGGAGGCGCCGCTCATGTACTGGACGCGGTCGGCGTTGCTGACCACCGTCAGAGTGCCGTTCTCGCCGGAGGCGATCGTAAGTATGAAGAACTCCTCGTCCTCGGGGATGGCGACGAACGGATCGGGAAGCTCGCTGAAGTCGAGGTCCTTATCGACGCCGTCGATGATGAGGATAATGCCGTTTGCGGACTGCTTGAAGGTGAAGGTGGCCTGAGACTCGGCGGTCGCGAGGACAGTCCTGACGCCTTCGCTGAGGACGTCGGTGTCGACCTCGTAGCCTTCACCGGGCGCGAAGGTGATCTCAACGACGGTGCCCGGGGTCACGCTGGCCTGCTGAGGAATTGCAGAACCGCTCCCAGTCGCGGGAATCGCGGGCGTCAGGGTGTTGAAGCCGTTGTCCTTGCCGTATTCGGTTATCGTGACGGTGCCCTTCGTCTTGGTGACGGTACCGCCGGTC
>JAFZAM010000214.1 GCA_017557265.1 Oscillospiraceae bacterium
ACGGAATACCCCGCCTCGGTCAGGGGCATGGTCCTCGACTGCGGCTTCATCTCCCCGCGCGCGCAGCTCATGCGCGACTGCGCCGTGAGGCATATCCCCGGGGCGCTCGTCGTCCCGATAATGGGGCTCATCGCCCGCTTCGCGCTCGGCATACGCATAGACGAGCCGACGACGCCGTACCTCGCCGGGACGACCGTCCCCGCGCTGTTTTTCCACGGCGGAGCGGACCAAAGCGTCCCGCAGGAGGCGGGCAGGATAGCCTTCGCCGTCTGCGCGTCGGAAAAGGACGCGCTCTTCCTCCCCGGCGCGGGGCACATCCTCACCTACCCCGCGGGAGGCGAAGAGGCGAAGGCGAAGCTCTTTGACTTCATCGAAAAACACTTCAAATAAAACCCACGCAAAGGAGAAAGCCATGGAAAAGTTCGCAATAGTCGCCGACTGCACGTGCGACCTGAGCGAGGAGCTCGAAGCCCGACTCGGGGTGGACGTCCTCGCCGGGCACGTGGCTCTGCCCGACAAGACGGAGATCCCCTCTCCCCGCAAATGGGAGCGCTGGACCCGCGAGGAGTTCTACGCCGACCTGAAGAAGGACCCCTCCGCCTACACCACCTCCCCTCCGAACGTCGCGGAGTTCGAGGCCGCTTTGGAAAAATACGCCGCCGAAGGGACGGGCGTTCTCGCGATGACCATCTCGAGCGGCATCAGCGGGACCTTCTCCTTCCTGCAGCAGGCGAAGAAAAACGTCCTCGAGCGGCATCCGGAGGCTGAGATAGAATGCCTCGACACGCTGCGCTTCGGCCCGGGCTTCGGCCTCATGGTCATGCACGCGAGCGAGCTGCGCGCAGAGGGGAAGACCCTCGCGGAGGTCGCGGCCTACTTCGCCGAGAAGCGCAGCTGCTACCATCAGGCCGGCTGGCTCGACGATCTCTCCTTCGTCGCCAAGCAGGGCCGCATCTCCCATCCGAAGGCCTTCTTCGGCCAGCTCGCGGGCGTCAAGCCCATAGGCGAATTCGACTACAACGGCATGACGACCGTCCTCGGCAAGGCAAAGGGCGCGAGGCAGGCCTACTCAGTCCTGCTCGACTATATCGAGGCGACGATAGTCGAGCCGGAAAAGCAGACCGTAGTCATCGCCCAGACCAACCGCCCCGCCGCCGCGGAGCAGTACAAGAAGATGATCGAGGAGCGCTTTCATCCGCGCGAGGTCGTCATAAACGACGTCTTCCCCGCCTGCGGGATAAACATAGGCCCCGGCCTCATGGCGGCCTACTACGTCGGAAAGCCCATCTCCTCCGACCTCTCGGAGGAGCGCGCGATAATTGAGAAAGCTATCGGACAGGGGGATAAACAAGCATGAAAAAACTGACGAAAAGATGGCAGCTCTTCCTCTACGCCGCCGCGGGCATGGGTATAAACATGCTCAACCTCATGGTAGGCTCGTATCTTTGCAGCGCGCTGCTGGTCGGCGGCTTCGGCAAGGAGGTCATCCCCTATCAGACGTTCGCCCAGCGCGACCTCATAATCCCCGCGGTCTGGGCCGTCTTCGCGCTCGCCGCGAAGATAATAGACGGCATCATCGACATCCCGATGGCGTCGCTGACGGATAACCTCCGCTCGCGCTTCGGGCGCCGCCGCCCGGCGATACTCACAGGCCTCATCCTCGTCGTCGCGGCGTACCTGCTCTTCCTTGTCATCCCGGCGAGGGGCGCGACGCTCGGCAACACCATATACTACGGGATCGTCCTCTGCGTCTTCTATTCGTTCTATACGCTGACGATGGTCACGTACTACGCGACGTTCACCGAGATAGTCGAGACCGAGGAAAAGCGCAGGACGATATCCAACGTCAAGTCCGTCTTCGACATCATCTACTTCATCCTCGGCTACGTCGTCGTCAGGATGCTGCTCAACGGCCTGAACATCCGCGTCGTCGCGCTCATAGTCCTGCCTCTCGCGCTGACGATGCTCATCCCGCTCTTCATGATAAAGGAGCCCTCCACGAAGGAGGGCGTCGGCGAAAAGTCCGAGACCGTCGGGCTCTTCAAGTCCCTCGCCTGCACGCTGAAAAACCGCACCTTCGTCATCTGGATGGTCGTCTACTTCTTCATGACCTTCGGCGTCCAGCTCTTCCTCGGCGGCATCAACGAGTATTTCTCCTTCGTCGGGATGAACATGATATTCATCATGATGGCGGCCTTCGCGCCCGTCCCCTTCACGCTGATACTCTATAACAGACTCACGAAAAAGCACGGCTTTGGCTTCGCCATCCGCTACGTCCTGATAACCTACGCCGCCGGCATGCTCTGCATGTTCTTCGTCGGCCTCATGCAGGGCGGGACGGCCAAGACCGTCCTCTCCATTCTGACCGGCCTGCTGAGCTCCTTTGCCATAGGCGCGATATTCTCCGTCGCCTACTCCATACCCTCCCAGCTCGCGGCCGAGGAGGAGCAGAACACGGGCGTCGCGAACTCCGCCATGTATTTCGCCGTGCAGGGCCTCTTTTCCGGCATCGCCGCCGGCATTGCGACCGGCATAGTCCTGACGGCGCTCAAGGGCTCCGAGCAGCAGGCCTCCGGCGCGATGAAGTATATGACGCTCATCTCCGCCATAGGCATGCTCGCCGCCCTCGCGCTGAGCTTCCTGATGCCCAGGTCCCTTACGACCCTCGGCACGAAAAAAGACTGACACGCGGCTCGCGCCGCGGGAAAACGGCTTGCGATGAAAACGAAACGGCTCAACGGCACTCTTTTTGAAAAAATGCTGCGAAACGGGCTCGCCAACCTGCGCGCCCGCGAGCAGGAGATAAACGACCTCAACGTCTTCCCCGTCGCGGACGGCGACACGGGCACGAACATGTGCCTCACCGTCGAAAACGCCGTCTCGACGGCGGCGGCGAAGACCGAGCTCTGCTTCTACCTCAAGGACCTCTGCGAGGGGATGCTGCTCGGCGCGAGGGGCAATTCCGGCGTCATACTCTCCCAGTTCTTCAAGGGGGCGTATCTCGAGCTGCAGCGCTGCGCCGCCGCGACCCCGGGCGATCTGAGAAACGCGCTCGTCCGCGCCTACAAGGTCGCCTACGCCTCCGTCGCCCGCCCCGCCGAGGGGACGATACTGACCGTCACCCGCGAGGCGGCCGAGCACATACGCACGCAGGTCAACCGCTCCACGACGATAGAGACGCTGCTGGCGATGTATATCGCCGAGATGCGCAAGACCCTCGCCGCGACGCCCGACATGCTCCCCGTCCTCAAGGAGGCGGGCGTCGTCGACAGCGGCGCGCTCGGCTTCATAACCCTCGTCGAGGGCATGCTGAAGTACCTCTACGGCGAGACGCTCGAGCTCGCGGACGTCCCCGCAAGGCCCGCTCCGGCGGCCTCCGGCGAGGTCCTCTTCGACGAGAACAGCGCCTTCGAGGAGGGCTACTGCATGGAGTTCGTCCTGCAGCTCATGCGCTCCGGGGACTACGACCAGCATTTCCGCATCGAGAGCTTCACCGACGACCTGCGCGACCTCGGCAGCTCTCTCGTCGCCGTCCTCGACGGCAAGCGCGTCAAGATACACATCCATACGAAAAAGCCCGCGCGCATCATCCAGATGGCGCAGGAATACGGCGAGTTCATAAGCTTCAAGCTCGAGAACATGCAGCTTCAGCACAACGAGCATCTGGCAAGAACGGCGAAAAAGCCGCTCGCGACCGTCGCGGTCGTCAGCGGCGAGGGGACGGCGAAGCTCTTTCGCGAGTTCGGCTGCGACTCCGTCATAGACGGCGGCGCGACGATGAACCCCTCCCCGCAGGACTTCGTCGGCGCCTTTTCGGGCCTGAGCGCGGAACTCATCGCCGTCCTTCCCGACAACAAGAACGTCATCCCCGCCGCCGAGCAGGCGGCCGAGCTCAGCGGCCGGCGCGTCGTCGTCCTGCCCTCGAAGAGCATAGCCGAGGGCTACTGCGCCCTCGCCATGGACCTGCCCGACACTCCCGACCCCGAATACCGCGTCTCCCAGATGCGGCGCGGGCTCGAGAGCGTCGTGACCGTCGCGCAGACGACGGCCTCGCGCGACTTCTCCTTCCACGACGTGAGCTGCCGGAAGGGCGACGAGATAGCCCTCGCCGACGGCGAGCTCGTCTGCGTATCG